>NZ_CAUVXI010000017.1:0-23383 GCF_963555845.1 Protofrankia sp. Cas8
TTCTGTGGCCCGATCGTGATCCCCGCAGGCGCGTAGCGGGCACCCGCCGGCCACCCATCGGCAGCCAAACCGAGCTCGCCAGATGTGCATCCGTTGTTGATGCCACCACGGACGCCCGATCTGTCTCATACAGAAGACAGAACCGCGCAAACAGGCGAGCAGCATCATTGGTGAAACAGAGTGACACCCAACAATTCATCATGGGAACACCTTTTAACGCCGATGATCAGGTGGCGACCATACCGGGACCTCAGCCTGCAGGCACCCGAACCTGTTGGGTGTACCCCCGCCCAACCCGGACTAATCCCCCGGGTAGAGTCGTCTCGCCCACGGGGGGAGACCAGTGGGTTACGGTTTTCGCCCTACGCCGTGGCACGGCCGGGGCACGAAGGCCACACACGAACGCTCGCCCCAACGAGGCGCCAAGGCACGGCGTCGGACGAGAGGACCGGATGCTCCAGAACTGGCCAATCCGCTCCAAGTTGGTCGCCATTCTCATCCTTCCGCTGGTGGCGCTGACGATTTTCAGCGCCATCCAGGTACGCACGAACCTCGCGAGTGTCAGCGCAAGCGATCGGATCCGGACCCTCGCGGGTTTCTCGGTCAAGGTCAACGACCTTATCGATACGGTCCAGCAAGAACGCTTCGCCACCACCGCCTACGTCGGCTCCGGCTACCGGAACCGTGCGGATGACGCGGTCGCGACGCGTACGAAGGTCGACCCGGCGATCGAGACCTACCGTGCTGCTCTCGCCGCTCTTCCGGCCGGCGCCACCGAGGACCTGCGAGTAGCTCTGGACACCATCGCGGGCCAGATCGCCGGTCTTGGCCCGCAGCGCAAGCTGATCGACACCCGGGAGGCGCAGACCGAGAAGAACTCCGACTTCTACACCGCCTTGATCGGAGACCTGCTCGATCTCGATGCCCACGTCGCCACTGGTAGTAAGAGCGCGGACCTGGTGAGCACGGCGGCAACGCTGGTGAGCATCTCCCGCGCGAAAGAGGCCGTGGAGCTGCAGCGAGGCTCCGTAGCCCAGATCCTCTTTCTCCACCAGTCGAACGTCGGCTTGATCAAGCTGATCCAATCCAACGGAGGTGCCGAGGAGGCGTGGCTCAAGGAGTTCCGCGACACCGCGACCCAGTCCGAACAGGACTTCTTCAACCAGGCCGTTGGCCCGACGGCGAACCAGATGGTCCAGATACGTGACGAGACTGTCTTCGCTTCCCAGCTGGGCCGTCCCCCGACAGTGGATCCCCTGCAGTGGCTCCCTGTAACCGGCACAAAGATCGAGAAGCTACGTCAAGTCGAACGTTTGATCGCCGACAATCTCGCGGCCAAGAGCAACGCGATCGCCTCGAGTGCGACCCGTGACGCCTGGCTCGGAGGTGTCGGCGTCGCGCTGGTCCTGGCCGTGTCGATCGGTATTTCGCTGCTCGTGGCGAGTCCGATGATCCGCCAGCTCCGGCGCCTGCGGGGGGCGGCCCTCGAGGTCGCGCACAAGAGTCTTCCAGAGGTTGTGGAACGGCTCCACCAGGGGGAACAGGTGGACATCGACAACGAGGTGTTCCCCATCGTGGTCCAAACAAAAGACGAGATCGGCCAGGTGGCGGATGCCTTCACCACCGTCCATCAGGTTGCTGTGCGCACCGCTGTCGAACAAGCCGCGATGCGGAAGAGTATCGGTGACACCTTCCTCAACCTGGCCCGTCGCAGCCAGGCGCTCATCCACCGCCAGCTCAAGGTCATCGACGGCCTGGAACGCAAGGAGACCGACCCCGACGAGCTGGCTGAGCTGTTCCGGCTCGACCACCTCGCGACGCGCATGCGGCGTCACGCTGAAGACCTCATCGTGCTGTCCGGATCGAAACCAGCCCGTGGCTGGCGCCGGCCGGTCCCGCTCAAGGACGTCGTCCGTGGTGCGGTCGCTGAGGTGGAGGACTACACCCGCGTCAAGGTGCTGCCGATCTCCGGTTCCGCCGTCGGTGGCCACGCGGTCGGTGACGTGATCCACATGCTCGCCGAGCTGATCGAGAACGCCACCTCCTTCTCGCCACCGCACACGCCCGTCCACGTCTCCGGACACGAGGTCTCCAACGGCTGTGTGGTCGAGGTCGAAGACCGCGGTCTCGGTATGACCGACGAGGAATACAGCGCGGTCAACGAACGGCTGAGCAACCCACCCCCCTTCGATCTGCAAACCAGTGAGCGACTCGGCCTGTTCGTCGTCGGCCGCCTGGCCCAGCGGCACAGCATCCAGGTCCAGCTGCGGCCGTCACCGTACGGCGGGACCCTCGCCATCGTTCTACTACCCACAGCGCTGTTGCGCGCCGCTGACGGAACCACCATCGAGTCGAACCCGGCGACGTACGAAGAGGGCGCTGGGCCGGTCCCCGCCGGCTCGTTCGCGAGATCGTTCGACGGCTCCGCCGAACCCGATGAGTTCGGTGAGCTGATGTCCGTGGGCGCGCCGGTGGCGGCATCGAGTAACGGAAGCGGCGATGACCGGCCGCTCATGGACGATCTGCCGGTGTTCGCCACGATCCGCTCAAGCTGGTTCGTCTCCGAGCGGGAGGCGACCGGCGACTTCAGCAACGGCAACCGCGGCGAACCCTCCCGCCCGCGGCCGCAGCTCAGCCCGTCGGCGGAGCCCGATGACTGGGCGGAACTCCCAGGCCCGTCGACCCAGTTGCCCGACTCGTCGGATAAGTGGGGTCAACCGCCGGACACCGGTGCCCACCGGGCCGAGCCAGCCGGCCACTGGGACGAGCCGGTCGACACCTCGACCCAGTGGGTCACCGGCGGGTTCAGCGACAATGGCCTGTCCGATCGGGTTCACGCCCCCGACTCCCCGTCGTTCCCACCGGCGCCACCGTTGTCCCAACCATCGTTCTCCCAACCATCGTTCTCCCAACCGTCGTTCTCCCAACCATCGTCGTTCTCACCGGGACCGTCATCCACGCCGGTATCGGCGTTGCCGCCCGCTGAGACGGCGAGAACCGACACGGGTCTGCCGAAGCGGACGCGACGGGCAAGCCTGGCGCCCGAGCTGCGGGGAGCGCCCACGACCGACGCCACGACACCGCCGGTCCTTGCCGGGCCGCGATCACCAGAGGAAATCCGCAACATGATGTCGTCCTTCCAGGCCAACTTCGGTCGAGGCCTGCAGGCCGGACCCAATCCGAACGGCGACGACGCCAGGAAGGTGATGTGATGCGCCATATCGGCCCGGCCGAAAACATGAGCTGGCTGTTGAACAACCTGACCCGAAAAGTACCGGAGGTGACCTACGCAATCGTGCTGTCAGCGGACGGTCTCCTGTTGGCGACGTCGAACGGTATGGACCGCACGACCGCCGACCAGCTCGCGGCGGTCGCGTCGGGATTCAACAGCCTCGCCCGGGGCGCCGGGCGATTCTTCCGCGGCGGCAACGTCCGCCAGACGATCGTCGAGATGGAACAGGGATTCCTGTTCGTCACCGCTGTCGGCGACGGGTCGTGTCTGGCCATTCTGAGCACGCCCGGATCGGATATCGGTCTGATCGCGTACGAGATGGCCCTTCTGGTCATCCGTGTCGGCGAGTTCCTAAGCCCCGAGCTACGCGCCGAAATGCAGGCGGCATTGCCGCGCTGAGCGCCACCCCGGTGGGCTGAAGGCGACGCGACGGCGGCTCTGTCGCGTCGCCGGAAGCCCCGCGGGAACCGAACCCACGCCCTGATCAGGAGGACCGGTGGACGAGGAGTGGTATGACGAGGATGCAGGTCCGGTCGTCCGCCCCTACGCCGTCACCGGCGGCCGAACGCGGCCGGCGGCCAATCGTGCGCTGGAGCTGGTAGCTCTGGTGTCGACGACGGCGCACGGACGGGCAATGGTCCGGAGCCTCGATCCGGAGCAGCAGGACATCCTGATGCTCTGCCGGAGCATCCAGTCGATCGCGGAGATCTCCGCCCAGCTCAAACTTCCGATCGGCGTGGCACGCGTCCTCGTCGGCGACATGATCGACGCTGGTTTCGTACACGTCACCCGCCCGGCCCGACCGACCGAGCGTCCCGGCGTAGCGCTGATGGAGAAGGTGCTCGATGGACTTCAGACCCTCTAGAACAGATACCACCGGCCCCGCGCCCAATGCCGTCAAGATCATAATTGCCGGTGGATTCGGCGCCGGAAAGACGACGTTTGTCGGTACGGTCAGCGAGATCCCCCCGCTCACGACCGAAGCGGCCCTGACCTCGGCGAGTCTCGGAATCGACGACACATCGCAGGTCAACTCCAAGACCACAACCACGGTTGCCATGGACTTCGGTCGGATCACCCTGCTTGACAGTGTGATCCTCTACCTGTTCGGCACGCCCGGCCAGGACCGTTTCTGGTTCATGTGGGACGAGCTGGTCCTCGGTGCCATCGGCGCGATCGTGCTCGTGGACACCCGCCGGCTCTCGGACTCGTTCCCGGCGGTCGACTACTTCGAGGAGCGGGATATTCCGTTCCTGGTGGCGGTCAACCGGTTCGACGGGTCGAAGGAATACACACTCGACGACGTACGCAACGCTCTTGACATCGACGCTCGGAGGCCCATCGTGTTCTGCGACGCCCGTCGGCGGGAATCCGTGCGCCAGGCCCTGGTCGCGCTGGTCCGCCACGCTCTGGATGTCGTGGCAGCCGAGACCCGACACCGGGGTCTGCTGTCCGAGGCCAGCGCCCACGTCGACTAATTGGCGCGGGAGAGGAAAGTGCTTGATCTTCTCGGCCTCGACGACGTCGCCCTCGCCTCCTACCGGTTGTGGCTACGGCACGAGGACCTGACCACCGAGGACGTGGGCCTGGCCCTCGGGCTCCCCGCAAGCATCATCGCCCGGGCCCGCGACAGGCTGGTCGAGCTCTCGCTGCTGGTCATGTCCCGTGATCATCCGGGCCGCCTCGTCGCCGTGCACCCCGAGGTCCCCCTGGAACAACTGATCCGCCAGCAGCACGACCAGCTGATCCGCCGGCAGGAGCAGCTCGTCCGCGCGCGCCTGCAGGTGAGCACCCTGGTCGCCGACTACCTCCAGGGTCGCCAGCCCGGCGACTCCGGTAGCGAGGTGGAACACCTGGACAGCACCGATGCAGTGCGGATCAAATTCTTGGAGCTGGTAACCCGGGCGGAACGGGAGGTACTCGTGCTGCACACCCAGCCTGGGCAGCAGCTGGCCGCGACCCCGGAGGGTACCCGAGCGCTCCTACGGGCGCAGGAACGCGGGGTCACCATACGCAGTATCTGTTCCCGGCCGGCGCACTCGGATGACGCAACCGCCGCGTACCTGCGCACCGCTGCAGCGCACGGCCTGGATCTACGGGTGGTCGACACCGCTCCGGTGGACCTCACCACCGTCGACCGCCAACTCGGACTTGTCCTGCTGATGCCGAGTCCGAACAAGAGCGCTGCGCTGCTGCTGCGCGAGCCGGCGCTGACCAATCTGGTCGTCATGTTGTTCGATCAGATGTGGGGGCTCGCCGAGCCTGTCGGGTTTGACGGCGACTCGCTCGAGGGACCCAACACGTCCGCGTCCGGCGACGGTCCGGCTCATCGTGCCATAGACGATCACGACTATGGGAGTGTCGACCCCGAGGGCAGGGAGCCGACAGACTCCGAACGCGTCCTTCTGCGGCTCCTGAGCCTCGGCGCCAAGGACGAGGCTGCGGCCCGTCATCTGGGCGTGTCAGTCCGCACCGTGCGACGGATGATCGCCGATCTCATGCGCCGGATGGACGCACGCAGCCGCTTCCAGGCCGGCATCCTCGCGGCGGAGCGAGGATGGTTATAGCAGCATTGAACGTTTAACGGTTTCGTGTTGGCATTAAGTTGCCACTACATGTTCCTGCCAGATCAACTTCGAGACACGAGCGGCCCAATACAGCATGCTTCCGTAGGGACAGGGACGAGGTCGGCGCTGGATCGTAGATCCTGCGGCGGTACGAGAAGGGCGGGCCCGACGGATCACCTCGCGATCCGCTGGGGCCGACATCATCACATCGCCAGAGGCCTGCAGGTTACAGCCGCTGATCAAATCCTGGGACAGGCCCGCGCCGACGGTCCTGTCATATCGTCAACACATGCCGGCGCCGATGCGACACCGACGTTGCACGCGCCTGCCCGAGCTCTTCCAGATATAGTCAGGGAGCACGCGTGTCAAGGTTCTACGGTCAGGTTTGCCCAACTGCTTCCGGGCCCGCCCGATGACACACCGGACTCTTATCGTCGCCCGCATGGACGCCGGCGACGAGGCCGCCGTCGCCGATATCTTCCGCGAGTCCGACGATGGACAGCTGCCCCACATGCTGGGTGTTGTCCGACGAAATCTGTTCAGTTTTCACGGACTGTATTTCCACCTGATAGAAGCGGCTGACGACGTCGCCCCCGCGCTGCCCGCCATTCGCGAGCACCCGCTGTTCGTCGACGTTAACACAAAGCTGGAGAAGCGCATCACCGCGTACGACCCGGACACCTGGAGCAGCCCGCGGGACGCGATGGCCCGGAACTTCTACTCCTGGACCGCCGACTGACGAACAGATCGACCGACCATCGGGTCACCGTACTGAGGCCGACTCGCGTCGCCGCTCGAGCTGCAGGTGCCGGGTCCCGCTGGACCGACGGGCGTGCGATCGGTGTTCATCTCCACGTCCCCGAAACCCCCACCTCCCCGAAACGCCCACGGACCCGCCGGCCCCGCGATCCGGTCCCACTTCATGGTCACTGTGACCACCGTCGCAAAGGAGAAAGCGTCATGGCACCCGCATGGAGCGCCGCCCGCCTACTCGACTTTCTCGTCGAACAGAGCGTGCTCGCTCCCGACGACCGCCCGGACCACCTAGACGTCACGTTCGCCGAGGTCGGCGTGGACTCACTGGCATACCTGCACCTGCAGACCGTCGTCTTCGACGCCTTCGGGATCGAACTGCCCGCGGAACCGCCCGCCGACTACACCCTCGCCCAGATCCTCACCGCGATCAACGTCACCGCCAGCCAGGTCGTCGCCTGACGAGCCGGCGTCGGCAGGCGTCGGCAGGCGTGCCATATGGTGAACCGAATGGAGAATAATGGCCGCGCACACGGACAACTCGATCTTCATCGATGCCGATATCGATCTCGTCTGGACGATGACGAATGATCTCGAAAGCTGGCCGAATCTTTTCACCGAGTATGCCTCGGTAGACATTCTTGAACACCACGAACAGACTTTCCGATTCCGGTTGACCATGCACCCGGATGCGGACGGGAAGGTCTGGAGCTGGGTTTCGGAACGGACCCTCGACCCGAGCAAATACCGGGTCGAGGCGCACCGCGTCGAAACAGGACCGTTCGATTTCATGAACATCGAATGGACATACGAACCAGAGGGCACCGGCACTAGGATGCGCTGGGTCCAGGACTTCCACATGCGCCCGGAGGCACCCGTCGACGACGAGTGGATGACCAACAACATCAACAACAACAGCCGGCGGGAGATGGGCGTCATCCGCGAGAAGGTCGAACGAGCCGCCCGCGCCGCAAAGCCCCTTGGATCCGAGGAGACGCAGTGACCGTGACCGATCAGGCCACCAGACCGGCCGTGGTGTCCATCCACGATGTCCCGGCCAACCGTCGTCGTGGCGGTGACATCCGCACCCTGCTGTCCCCCGCGACGGTGGGCGCGAAGTCCGGCTTCCTCGGCACTCTCACGCTGGCGCCCGGCGAGATCGTCACCGAGCACTGGCATCCGTACTCCGAGGAGTTCCTGTACTGCGTATCCGGAAGTGTCACCGCGCGACTTGACGGCGAGCACACCACGCTGCCGGCCGAGCACGGACTGCTCATCCCGATCGGCATGCGGCACCGGATCGTCAACGAGGGCGGCGAGACAGCCTTCCTCGTCTTCCATCTGAGTCCCCTGGCGCCTCGCCCGGACCTCGGCCACGTGGACACCGAACCGCTCCCCCAAAGCTGACATGTCCGCACCGGAGCACCCCGTGAAGGAGCCGGCAGTGAGAAGGACGGCGATTACCGGCATCGGCGTGGTCGCGCCGGGAGGCACCGGCCGCAAGGAGTTCTGGCACCTGCTGACCGAAGGCCGGACTGCGACCAGGCGCCTGTCGTTCTTCGACCCGGCCCAGTTCCGCTCGCAGATAGCCGCCGAATGCGACTTCGACCCGGCCGCGGCGGGGCTGACACCGCAGGAAATCGCCCGTAATGACCGTTTCGTTCAGTTCGCCCTCGCAGCCGCGACCGAAGCAGTCGCCGACAGCGGACTGGAACTCGGCGGGGACGCGGACACGCCCGGCATGGGAGACACCGACGGCCCGGTGGTGGCTGTCAGCATGGGCAGCGCAGTCGGCGCGACCACCCGGCTGGAGGACGAGTACGTGGTCGCCAGTAACAGTGGACGTGACTGGCTCGTCGACCCCAGCTATGCGTCGTCGTTTCTCTACCACGCCCTGGTTCCAAGCTGCCTTGCCACCGAAGTGGCGTGCCGATTCTCGGCCCACGGCCCGGCGCACGTGGTCTCGACGGGCTGCACGTCCGGGATCGACGCGGTCGGGTACGGCCACCAGCTCATCGTCGACGGCGAGGCCGACATCGTGATCGCGGGCGCGACGGACGCGCCGCTGTCCCCGATCTCCATTGCCTGCTTCGACGCGATCCGTGCGACGTCCGCGCGCAACGACGACCCCGAGCACGCATCCCGGCCGTTCGACGCGACCCGCGACGGGTTCGTGATGGGCGAGGGCTCCGCCGTCCTCGTGCTGGAGGAACTGGCCCATGCCCGGGCCCGGGGCGCCCATGTGTACTGCGAGATCACCGGCTACGCCGCGCGGTCGAACGCCTTCCACATGACCGGGCTGAAGGCTGACGGCCTCGACATGGCGGATGCGATCTCGGACGCGCTGCGGCAGGGCCGGACGGACCCCACCCGGGTCGATTACGTCAACGCGCACGGCTCGGGAACCAAGCAGAACGACCGCCACGAGACCGCCGCGTTCAAGAAGTCGCTCGGGCCGCACGCGTACAACGTCCCGGTGAGCTCGATCAAATCCATGGTCGGCCACTCGTTGGGGGCGATCGGTGCCATCGAGGTCGCGGCCTGCGCCCTGGCGATCGAGAACCGCGTCGTTCCGCCGACGGCCAACTGGGCCAACCGGGACCCCGAATGCGACCTGGACTACGTGCCGAACATCGCCCGCGACCACGACGTCAACGTGGCCCTGTCGGTCGGCAGCGGTTTCGGCGGGTTTCAGTCAGCCATCGTGCTCGACCGCGGCCAGGAGGCCCGGTGAACACCACCCGGCCGGCGCTTCGTCCCGTTGTCACCGGCATTGGAGTGATCGCCCCGAGCGGCATCGGGGCCGAGGAGCACTGGCGTTCGACGCTGCGTGGCGAGCTCCGGGTGGGGCCGATCAGCAGTTTCGACGCGGGCCGGTACGCCACGACGCTCGCCGGCCAGGTCGAGGGGTTCGACCCCGCCGACCACCTGAGCGGCCGGATTGTCCTGCAGACCGACCGGTGGACGTGGCTGGGCATGGCCGCCACCGAACTCGCGCTCGCCGACGCCGCCTACGACCCGGCGGCGCATGATCCTTACGCGACCTCGGTGGTGTTCGCAGCCGGCTCCGGTGGCAACGACTTCGGCCAGCGGGAGATCCAGCGGCTGTGGAGCCGCGGTCGCCAGGCCGTGAGCGTGTACCAGTCCATCGCCTGGTTCTATGCGGCGACCGCCGGCCAGACCTCGATCAGGCACGGTCTCAAGGGGCCATCGGGAGTAGTGGTCTCCGAAGCCGCCGGCGGTCTTGACAGCCTCGCGCAGGCTCGGCGGACCATCCGTCGTGGCACCCCCACCGTTCTCGCCGGCGGTGCCGAGGCGGGCCTCACCCCCTATGCTCTCACCTGCCAGATCACGGGCGGGCGGCTGTCCACCAGCGGTGAGCCGGCGGACGCCTACAAGCCGTTCGACCGGTCCGCGGGCGGTTACGTGCCCGCCGAGGGCGGCGCGACGCTCGTCGTGGAAGACCCGGCCACCGCGGGTGCCCGTGGCGCGCCACGGGTGTACGCCGAGATCGCCGGATACGCGGCAACCCACGACGCGCATCATCATCGCGACCCGTCGCCGGACCCACGCTGGTACGCCGAGGCCATGCGCCGGGCGCTCGCAGACGCGCGCCTCACCCCGGCCGACGTCGATGTGATCTTCGCGGACGGCGCGGGCTCCCGCGACCTCGACGACCTTGAGGCACGCGCGATCCAGCTGGCCTTCGGTGCACACGCCGAGCATGTTCCGGTCACCGCTCCCCAGGGCCTGATCGGGCGGATGTGCGCGGGTGGCTCGGCGCTGGCGGCCGTGAACGCGCTGCTGTCCATCCGCGACGGGGTGATCCCCGCGGTGGGCAACCTTGACAACCCGGTGCCCCAGTACCGCCTTGACCTCGTCCGTACGCCGCGCGAAGGCCCCGTGCGGGTCGCCATGGTCAACGCCCGCGGTTACGGGGGCTTCAACAGTTCACTGATCCTGAAAGGAGTCCCCACCGCATAAGGCTTCGGGCGACACGCTACCGACTTCACCATCGACGAAGGGATCTGATGGACCATCCCAACCCTTTTCGCATCATGCTCACCATGAGGACCTACCCGGACCGGGAGCGTGAGTTCGAGGAGACCTGCCTACAAATCGGCGACCGCGTCACCGGCCACCTGGAGAACAGGCAGGGGGTGCAGGCCAGCGGGTCCATGACCACTGGCACCGTGCTGACCCTCCGGCCTGGGACGGCGGTCGGGTGAGCAGGCGATCGGAGCCGGGTGGCGGGCGCGTGCGGGTGATGATCTGGGCGCTGGCCCCGGCGGACGACCCGGACGCGGTCGAACGGGCCTACCACGCGATCAGCCCGAAACTCGCCGGCGCCCCAGGCCTACTCGGTAACCAGCTGCTGCGTGATCCGGGCGACCCGGCCCGGTACGTGGTGGTCAGCGAGTGGACGAACATCACCAACTTCGCCGCGTGGGAAGCCGGGGCCGACCACCGCACCATCACCTCGCCGCTGCGGCCCTACCAGGACCCCCAGCAGCGTCCGGCGATCTACGTAGAGATGGCGGCCTACGGGCCGACCGGCGTTCTGGTCGACGGGCTCGACTGAGAGCCTTTTTTGATCTTCATTCCGGCTCCGCCATACCCAGACAGCACCTGGCCGATGCGGGCCTGGCCCGCACGGACGTCGGCGTGCTTCTCGCCGACGGCGCTGGTTCCCCCGACCTGGACACGGTGGAGGCCGAGGCCATCCACCAGATGTTAGGAAAGCACGCCAGCCGGGTGCCGGTCACCGCTCCCAGTTCAGCAACTCCATGAGCATAAAAGCTGTCGACGTAGCACAGACAAACTACAATGAGCATCCGAGGGGAAAACCCGATGGATTTCAGTCTCAAGGGCAGGACCGCTCTGGTGACCGGCGGTTCCCGTGGTATCGGCCGGGCAATCGTCCTGGCCTTGGCGCAGCAAGGAGTGTCGGTCACCGCCTGCTACACGCAGGAGGGTGACGCGGTCACGTCGTTGGCCGCGGAACTGAACGCACTGGGTGCCGACGCGTACCTGGTCCGCGCCGACATCACGGCCGAGTCGGATGTCGACCACCTGCTCGATGCCGTCCGGGAGCGTTTCGGCAGCCTCGACATTCTCGTCAACAATGCGTCCGTGATCGGCCACTACCCACTGCACGAAGTGGACCTGACCGAGTGGCGGCGGGTCATCGACACCAACCTCACCGGCCTGCACCTGGTGTACCGAGCCTCCTATGACCTGCTGTCGAGTAACGCGTCAATCATCAACATCGGGTCAGCCGGAGCCCTGCGCGGGATCGCGGACCGCGTTCCGTACATGACGTCCAAGGCGGCCCTGGTAGGACATGCCCGCTCGCTGTGCAAGGAACTGGGCCCCCGCGGCATCCGGATCAACGTGATCGCGCCGGGATACACCGACACCGACCGGACGATCGACATGTCCTCGGAACGGCGGGCATCGATCGCGGCCCGGTCGGCACTCGGCCGACTCGGGACACCCGAGGAAGTCGCGGACGTCGTGCTCTTTCTGGCCAGCGATGCCTCCCGATACATCACCGGCGAGACCATCAACGTGGACGGCGGCATTTCGTGATCAGAGCTACGTTGCGGATGCGCGTCCGTCCCGGGCTGGAACAGGATTTCGAACAGCTCTGGGAGAAGATCGCGCTAGAGGTTCGCCACGCTCCCGGCAACCTCCGGCAGGACCTGCTCCGCGGTGGCGAGCGGGAGTTCGTCATCACCACCGACTGGGCCACCAGGGAAGCGTTTCACGCCTTCGAACGGTCCAGTGAGCAGGACGCGCTCACCGCACCACTCCGCGAACTCCGCGAAAGCGCGAGTATGGAGATCGCGGACCTCCTCATCCATGTGGCAGGCCATGAGCGGTGAGCGTAAAAACTTTGGTTCTCGCAAGCATGGATCCGGACAAATCCACGTAATTTGAGGAAGCGCCGAGGACAGGACAGGGGGATCGTCGTATGAAGATTGGCGACCACGTCGCGGATCTATCGGGTGTCGATGAGACGGGTGGACCTTTCCGCCTCTCCGATTTGCTGGCCAAGGGTCCGTTGGTGATGTTCTTCTATCCCGCGGCGATGTCACCCGGCTGCACCAAGGAGAGCTGCCACTTCCGGGATCTGGCCGGCGAGTTCGCCGCGCTGGGCGTAAACATCGTCGGGGTGAGCGCGGACACGGTCGACAAGCAGGCCGCGTTCAGCGCCGAACATTCGCTCGAGTTT
Organism: Protofrankia sp. Cas8; assembly: GCF_963555845.1. NCBI lineage: Bacteria > Bacillati > Actinomycetota > Actinomycetes > Frankiales > Frankiaceae > Protofrankia > Protofrankia sp. Cas8. The sequence continues at coordinate 12,791 of NZ_CAUVXI010000017.1, forward strand.
CCCCTCATCGCCGACACCGATCGCACGATTGCCGCAGCCTTCGGTGTCCGCCGCAGGCTGGGCCCGAACAAGCGGTCGACGTTTGTTGTCGACACCGATGGCACGGTGCTCGCGCGGATCGACTCGGAGTTCTCGATGAGCCGGCACGCGGACGCCGCCTTGGAGGCGCTGCGCACCCATGCGATTCTAAAGATGAAAAAGAAGGAGACAGAATGACCCAGGGTGCTGTACTGCCTACGCAGATTCCGGTCCACGGCCAGATGTACCGCCTTGTGTCCGGCGCGTGGGTGGCCCAGATGATCAACGCGGTCGCCGAACTCGGCATCGCTGACGCACTGTCCGATGACAAACCTGTGCCGGCCGACGAGCTTGCCGTCGCGACGGGTGTTGATCCGGACAAGCTCCATCGAATTCTCCGAGCCTTGGCAGCCTTCGGTGTCTTTGCCGCCGATACCGAGGGACGCTACGTCCACACCGACCTGTCCCGGGTGTTGCGCCGCGATCATCCGACCAGTATGCGGAATGCCGTACTGACGGCATGCGCCGACTGGCAGTGGCAGTCCTGGTCAAGGCTTACCGACAGTGTTCGTTCTGGCCGGAGCGCATTCGACGACGTGTTCGGCAAGGATATGTGGTCGTACTTTGCCGAGGACGATCCAGGCGCCGAAACCGTCTTCCAGGAAGCCCATTCGGAGCTCGCCACCATGACCGACAGGCCGCTGGCCGCTGCGGTCGATATCGCCGATGCCGTCACCGTGGTCGATATCGGCGGAGGATACGGCGATTTTCTGGCTGCCGTTGTCGACCGGCATCCGCACCTCAACGGAGTGCTGTTCGATACCCCGGGGACGCTGCGCAGTCTCGCCTCGGATACGGCGGCCGCTCGCCGCGCGGAGCGGTTCACGCTCCAGCCGGGCGACTTCTGCGAAACAGTTGATTGTTCCGCCGACATCTACCTACTTAAACTGATCATCTGTTCGTTTGACGATGACATGGGCGTTCGAATACTGCGTAACTGTGCGGCGAACGCGAAACCCGGTGCCAGAATCGTGGTGATCGACCGCGTCGTCACGGATGGCCCCGAGTCAGTACAGGCGAAACTGTCCGATGTACAGATGTTCGTCCTGCACCCAGATGGCCGCGTGCGCACCGAGCGTGAATTCGCTGACCTTTTCGAGAAGGCCGGACTGGGCGCCCCTCACTTCACCCCGACGCCATCCGGCATTTACCTGATCGAGGCCACGATGCACGGCGGGGCCGCCCGGTCATGAACGTCGCCTCGCCCTTGCCTCAGCGGTCTTCTTGACCCCACCTACCAGAATAGGAAGCAATGATCCCGACCCTGGTTGTGGCGGCACTGGTCTTGAGCGGCCTCGTCGCCGGGGCGCTTTTCATCGGCCTCATGGCGGTACAGCCAGCGCTGCGCTCCGTAACGCCGGGCACCTACATCACAGTGAAGCAGGCCTTTGATCGCACCTACCCTCCATTGATGAGGCCGCTACAGTTGGTGGCCCTGGCGGTCTCGCTAGCGCTGACCATTACCGCGGGAGTCCAGGGCAAAGGTGCCTGCACGGTTCTGGCTGGCCTCACCGTCCTCTCCCTCGCCACCAACATTGTGGTGACCGTCCGCGGTGATCTCCCCATCAACGTTGCCATGGCGTCGTGGCAGGCCGACAACCCGCCGTCGGACTGGGAGAACCATCGGGCCCGATGGAACGCTTTCAATCGGATACGGACAGTAGCCGCCGTTACGGCATTCGTGCTGCTAGCGGTGGCGTCGATCGCACCTCATTGACCGCCTGGAGAATCCGCACTCCGGTGCGACCCGGGCCCGGTAGGGCGTGATATCGGGCCCGAACGCCCACCACGAGGTGTCGCTTGCGACCGGTCGCTCGCTTGCCTATGTCGGATCCGCGGGCCTCGCCGCCCTCACTACTCTTGATCGACTGGGCGTCCATGACTGCGGCTGAGGGGTCGCGGTCCGCGGCAATGCGAACCTGTCGGCGTGCTTTCGCGGTTCGCGCAGCGGTGCGGTGCGGTCAGGCCGTGCTGCTCCGGGCTCCGCTCAAAGGAGCCCCGCCCGGCTCGTCAGACGGCCTGAGGTGGAGCATCTATATTTATGGAAACGGATTTCTGTGTGATCGGAGCCGGCCCGGCCGGACTGAGTATGGCGCTATTGTTGGTGCGATCCGGTGCCAGAGTTGTTCTCGTCGAGCGGACAACGTCGTTCGACCGCGAGTACCGCGGCGAGATCCTCCAACCCGGGGGGGCACTGCTGTTGCACCAGATGGGCATCCTCGACGGTGCGCGGAAGCGTGGCCACTACGAGTGCTCGCGATTTCGCATCGTGTCCGCTGGTCGCACACTGTTCGAAGCCGACTTCAGCCGGCTCGACCCGCCGTACAACCACGTCCTCAGCATTCCGCAACCGAACCTGCTGGAGGAGATGCTTGACGCCTGCAAGCGGTACGACCGCTTCGTCTATCTCGACGGCCGGTCGCCGACCGGGCTGCTCTTGGACGGCGAGCGCGTCATTGGTGTCCGGCTGCCGGACGGCGAGGGCGAGCAGACGATCGAGGCCCGGTGTGTGGTGGCCGCGGACGGGCGTCACTCGAAGACCCGACGGCTGGCTGACATCGCGTTCACCAAGATCGACGCTTTCGACTACGACGTGGTGTGGTTCAAACTGCCCGTGCAGGAGCGACACGGCCCTGAGGTGACGGTCTTCCAGGGTGACGGTAACCCGATCATCGTCTACGACGCCTACCCCGACAGCCTTCAGCTCGGCTGGACGTTGCCGCGTCGGAGTTACCGGTCGCTGGCTCAGCACGGGATCGACCACATCAAGGAGCAGATGTGCCGATCGGTTCCCCGGTATGCCGATCTGATCGCCAGGTCCGTCCGGGCGCCCGGCGACCTCACAGTGCTCGACGTGTTTGCCGGCTTCGCCGACACCTGGGCTCGAGATGGTCTGGTCCTCATCGGAGATGCCGCGCACACGGTCGGGCCCATCGGCGGCCAGGGGGTCAACCTCGCGATCCAGGATGCAGCACTCCTGCACCCGATCCTGATGTCGTCGTGGGCGAGTGGGCAGTTCGACCACAGAGCACTCGGTCAGTTCGAGCAGCAGCGGCGGCCGGCCGTGGCGGCGGTCATGGAGATGCAGGCACAGCAGGCCAAGCTGCTGTTCTCGGGTGCCGACGGCATCGCCGGCCGGATCCGGCCGGTGGCGATGAAGGCGATCAGCCACACCCCGATCTACCGCAAGAGACTCTCCCGGGTGACATTCGGTACCCAGCGGGTGTTGGCGCGGACTGATCTTTTCGTCGACTGAGACCAGCTCTCCTGTGCTGGCACCACCCAGCTCTGGCCACCTGTCCATCGGTCGATGGACAGGTGGCCAGACCGGCATACGGCCGAAATATTCGGCATGACCGCTTGATTTCGCCCCGCTGAACGAACCGTCCGGCGGGGCGGATCGTTCAGCGCGGCGGATCGTTCCGGTCGAACGGCTCGCGCCGATGGAACGAAGGCCGGAACGGCCGCTGGAACCCGATCCGGCTGGCCGGCCCACCCGAAAGCACGGATCAAAGCGGGAACTAATGGATGCTCACGACAATACAGACAAAAGATTTTAATCAGTTTACATTTGGATATGTTTCCCGACACTCCGCGCAACGCGAGCACCGGCGGTCAAGGCCGCGGCCTAATGGGCATAAACTGGTCCCCGCAGCAGCCGCGGCTACGCTGTTCGTGCGGCAACAACTCGCTGCGGCGCGGGGAACCTGGATGCGGCTGGTCGCCGCAAGCCGATACCTTGGAGGAAATAACCACGACTTACGCCGGTCGCCGAACGCGGGCGAAATCTGTCAGAGAGGTAGCTAATTGTACTACCGACGTCATGGGGGATCGAGGTGCCCGGCAGAACCACGGGTGGGCTTCCGCATCGGGCCGGGTACCCCGTGTGGACAGCCGAGGCTCAGGTGACCGGGGCGGGCGCAGCGGATCACGGGCTGGACTGGCTCATCAACAACTTCGTCGGTTCGGTACCCGGGGTCGCGAGCGCCATCGTCGTCTCGGTTGACGGGATCCTGCTCGCGGTCTGCGACGGCTTCACGCGCGACCGGGCAGAACAGCTTGGCGCGATCTCCTCGGGTCTGCTCAGCCTCACCCTCGGAGTGGCAACCCTCATGGACTCCGGGGCAGTGCGCCAGACAATAGTCGAGATGGACCACGGAACCCTGCTCCTCATGGCCATCAGCGACGGCGCATGCCTGTCCGTCCTTGCCGCCAAAACATGCGAAATCGGTCTCGTCGGATATGAGATGACCCGACTGGTGGCGCAGGCGCCCGACTTCCTCACCCCGGCGAAGCGCGGCGAACCACAGGAGCGGTCCGACGTAGGATGACCGCCTGGCGAAGCTGGGTATGAATGGACCCGACCGGACAGGGCCGAGATTCTTCGCGGGGGTCCAGATGAACGCGGTCGTGGACTTCTATCATCGGGTCATCGTCGAGCCCGGGAAGCAACCGCTGTTCCTGCTGCTGGTGTCGTTCGTGGTCACATTTCTGTTTATCCGGCTCAGCGTCCGAATGATCCGGGCCGGTGTTTCGTGGTGGCCGGGTAACGTCGCAGCCGGCGGAACACATATCCATCATGTCGTCTTTGGCATTGTTTTCATGTGCATAGCCGGAGTCGGTGCATTCACCCCGGCGGCCGGCAGATCACCGTGGTGGGACCTGCTCGGGGCACTGTTCGGTGTCGGGATCGCGCTCGTCCTGGACGAGTTCGCCCTGGTTCTGCACCTTCAGGACGTGTACTGGAGCGAGGAGGGCCGCGTCTCGGTAGATGCGGTCGTCCTCGGAGTGGCGGTGACCGGGTTGCTCGTACTGGGCAGCCTGCCCTTCGGGGTCAACGGCCTCGACAGCGGCCATCGCACGGCGCTATGGGACTACGTGGCGTCGCTGGTCCTCAACATCCTCCTGGTTGTGATCACATTTCTGAAAGGCAAACTGCGTCTCGGGACCATCGGGCTGCTCCTTCCCTTCCTCGCGCTGATCGGCGCAATCCGGCTGGCTCGGCCCGGCTCGCCATGGGCGCGGTGGCGCTATCGCGGCGGCTCCCACAAGGCCTCCCGGGCGCAGGGTCGAGCCGTGCGCCACGACCAACGGTGGATCCACCGCAAGGATCGAATCTTCGATCTGATCGCCGGCCGTCCAGACGCCCGTTGAGCCCGCGCACGGGTGTCTGGACGCACGGGTGTCTGGACGCACGGTGCGGTGCTCAGTCGGTGCCAAGTTTCATACAAGGTCCGGCTAAGTATCAATACAGACAATACGTTCATGACCGAGATGGCCCCGCGGCCGGTGCCGGCACGCACGCGGAGCGCGACGAAGCCACCCCGACGGGCCGGTCGGGCAGCAATGGCGGCAGCCGTTGTCATGATCGCGCTCACGGTGCGCGCGACGATGTTCGATTATCACTCGGCGGACTACGTCATGTTCCTGAAACCCTGGTACGACCATATCTCCACTAATGGCGGATATCACGCCCTTCGAGCTGATTTTTCAGATTACAATGTTCCATACCTCTACCTGATGACCCTCCTGACGTACCTGCCGGTACCCGCGCTCGCCGGGATCAAAATCATCTCGGTACTGTTCGATCTACTGCTCGCATTCTTCACATATCGGATCGTGCAGCTACGCTTTCCCGACTCATGGCAATCGTTTGCGGCCGCGACCGCGGTGCTGTTCCTGCCCACGGTGGTTGCGAACAGCGCGCGCTGGGGGCAGGCGGACTCAATCTTCACGGCCTTCCTGGTCGGCGGGGTCTACTCCGTGCTCCGGGCCCGCCCCTGGCTGGCCGGCGCCTTCTTCGGCCTCGCGCTGGGGTTCAAACTGCAGGCAGTCTTCATCTTTCCGCTCCTGGGCATCCTGGCTCTCAGCAGACGGCTGCCATGGCCGTCGTTGCTTGCCATTCCCGGGGTGTACCTGGCGCTCGATGTGCCCGCGCTGCTCCTGGGCGCATCACCGGAAAAGCTTCTGACGGTCTACGCAAGGCAGACCGGCGCCTACCAGCAGTTGACACTCAACGCCGCTTCGGTATATCAGTTCATCGCCGCGGGCACACACGCTGACATCCTGCGTACGGCGGGAGTCGTGTTCACCGGCGCGCTCGTGGCCATCCTGACCGGCCTTACTGTCCGTAGTCACGTCGACCTGACCCCGACCCGCATCGTGTTGCTTGCCACCGCGTCGGTCATCGCTGTACCGTTTTTTCTACCGTCGATGCACGAACGGTATTTCTACCCGGCGGACGTCCTCAGCGTAATTGCCGCCTGCTACCTACCCCGCCGATTGTGGTATCTACCGGTCGCCGTTCAGGTCGCATCCTTCCTGACATACCTGACGTACTTCGCGCAGAGTTCCCAACCCGCGGGCGGAGGCGCCACCGGGAACGGCGCCGTGAGCGGTGCCGTGAACGGTGCCGGCGGAAACGCGGCGGCATTCCCGCCGGCACCAGAACTCAGACTGGCGGCGGCGCTCATGGCACTGGCCCTGGTAGCCGTACTCTGGACCACGGTCCGAGAATTCCGCGCACATGTTCAATCAACTCCCGCCACCGGCGGTACAGGCAACCGGGCGTGCAGTAGCCGCTGTCGCCCACCGCGGGCTTTCAGCCGACTCCCAGGGTTGCGTCAGGTCCACATCAGCATGAGCCGACACGATGGCACTATGACGGCGACTTCCGCGGCCGGTACCGCGGCTGGTACCGCCGCCGGTCGACTCCCGCCCCTGACGATGAGGACCTGAACGTGACCACAACCTTTCCGGACCAGGCGGCCGGAGTGCCCCCGGCCCCAGTCGGCCCGGCGGCTGCGCAGGTCCGGGCGTCGCCCGCTCGATGGGCGCGGAGTCTTCTGCGCGGCCGGGAAGCCGACCAGCCCTGGGTGCGCCCGGCCCTGCTCACCCTTCTCACCGGGACCGCGCTGCTCTACATCTGGGGTCTGGGGGCCTCGGGATGGGCGAACGCCTTCTACTCCGCCGCCGCCCAGGCTGGTTCGACAAGCTGGAAGGCGTTCTTCTTCGGCTCGTCGGACGCATCGAACTTCATCACCGTGGACAAACCACCGGCTTCACTGTGGGTAACGGATCTCTCCGTACGCATCTTCGGGCTCAACCCGTGGAGCATGCTCGTCCCGCAGGCCCTGGAAGGTGTCGCGGCCGTCGGCGTGCTGTATGCGACGATTCGGCGCTGGTTCTCCCCCGGCGCGGCGTTGCTGGCCGGAGCGGTCTTCGCGCTGACACCGGTCGCGGTGCTGATGTTCAGATTCAACAACCCTGACTCGCTGCTCGTCCTGCTGCTGGTTCTCGGCGCGTACGCGACCGTGCGGGCCGTGGAGAACGCAAGCACCCGCTGGATCGTGTGGGCCGGCGTCTTCGTCGGCTTCGGGTTCCTCGCCAAGATGATGCAGACATTCCTGGTCGTGCCGGCGTTCGCGCTCACCTACCTCCTGGCCGCCCCCACGTCGTTTCGGCGCAGAATCGGCCAGCTCCTGCTCTCCGGCGCTGCGATGATCCTTGCTGCCGGCTGGTGGGTCGCGGCCGTGGAACTCCTGCCGACAAGCTCGCGGCCCTACATCGGCGGCTCCCAGAACAACAGCATCCTCAACTTGATCTTCGGTTACAACGGCTTCGGCCGGCTCAACGGCAACGAGGCCGGCAGCGTCGGCGGGATGGGCGGCGCCGGCGGCGGTCGTTGGGGGGCGACCGGCCTGACCAGGATGTTCAACTCCGAGATGGGTGGGCAGGTCTCCTGGCTCATCCCGGCCGCGCTGATCCTCGGAGTCGGCGCGCTCGCGGTCGGCTGGCGAGCCCCCCGCACGGACCGGACCCGGGCGGCCCTGGTGCTGTGGGGCGGCTGGCTCGTGGTCACGGGCCTCACCCTGAGCCTCGCCCAAGGGATCATCCATCCCTACTACACGGTCGCACTCGCTCCCGCGATCGGCGCCGTCGTCGGCATCGGCGGCACCAGCCTGTGGCGCCGGCGTGACCGGCTCGTCGCCTGCCTCATCCTGGCCGCGGCCCTCGCCGCCACCACCGCGTGGGCATACGTCCTGCTCAACCGGACGCCCACCTGGCATCCGTGGCTACGGCCGCTGGTGGTCATCCTCGGTGGCGCGGCCGTTGTCGCACTGATCCTCACCCTCATGCTGCCGGCACCGCTGGCTCGCCGCGCCGCCGCGGTACTGGCCGCGGTGAGCATCGTCGCGGGGGTCACCGGGCCGGCCGCCTACGCGGTCGATACAGCCTCCGTCGCGCACAGTGGTGCCATCCCATCCGCCGGCCCCGCGGGCTCCGGTGGCCCCGGCGGGGGCGGCCGTGCCTTCGGCCGCGGTGGTGCCTTCGGCGGCGGTGGTGCCTTCGGCGGCGGTGGTGCCTTCGGCGGCGGTGCACCGCAGGGAAAACCACTGGGCGGCACGACCGCTCAGGGAGGCACGGGGGGTCTGGGCGGCGGCTTCGGTCGGCAGGGCGGAGCGAGGTTCGGGGGTGGCGCGGGTGGCATCGGTGGCCTGCTCAACGCCGGGACGCCAAGCGCCGCGCTGGTCGCAGCGTTGAAGGCGGACGCTGCGCACTACACCTGGGTCGCGGCCACAGTCGGCTCCAACTCCGCGGCTGGCGTCCAGCTCGCGACCGACGACCCGGTGATGGCCATCGGCGGCTTCAACGGCACCGACCCCACACCCACTCTCGCGCAGTTCCAGGAGTACGTCCGCCAGGCAAAGATCCACTATTTCATCGGCGGCGGCACGGGGATGGGGATGGGCGGCAGCCAGTCCGATAGCCCGGCCAGTGCCATCGCCGCGTGGGTCCAACAGAATTTCAGCCCGGCAACGATCGGCGGTACGACCGTCTACGACCTGACCAGGACCAGCACCTGAGGCCCACCGCAGCGGGCCCGCCACGCAAGATCCATCCCGCAAGACCAGTCGCATAGCGCACGCATAGACAGGCCCAGACCGGGGACGCCAACCACTGGACACCGACATGACACCATGAACACAATCATGGGACAGGTTTGTCCCAATCACAACAGATGATCTTTTTGACGGGTGTCCGGCTCGTGTCTGGCTCGGTGCGTCCAGGGTGGTCAGCGTAGGCCTGGTGGTGGGACGGGCCCTGCGGCCTTCTGGGTTGAACATCGCAATTAGCTACGCGTTGTTAGGCTCAGAAAATACCGGCTGGACCGCCCGAAGTCGGTCCTTGCCGGTCCCAGTCGATCATCGATTCCCAGCCGATCATCGATCGCCACCCCGGGGAGGTGTGGGATGTCAACGCCAAGAGTGCTCGGCGTCGTGCTGGCCGGTGGTGCGGGCAAGCGGCTCGCGCCGCTCACCGCCGACCGCGCCAAGCCGGCCGTCCCGTTCGGCGGCCTCTACCGATTGATCGATTTCGTCCTGTCGAACCTGGCCAACGCAGGCTACCTGCGGATCTGTGTTCTCACGCAGTACAAGAGCCACAGCCTGGACCGCCACATCACCACGACCTGGCGCATGAGCAATCTGCTCGACAACTACGTCACACCGGTACCTGCGCAGCAACGACTCGGCCCCCGGTGGTACACGGGGTCCGCGGATGCGATCCTCCAGTCGCTGAACCTCATCTACGATGATCAACCGGATATCGTGGTCGTGTTCGGCGCCGACCACGTCTACCGGATGGATCCGCGCCAGATGGTCGAGCAGCACCTGGCCAACAGGGCCGGGGTGACCGTCGCGGGGCTGCGTGTGCCCCGAATGGAGGGTAGGCAACTCGGTGTGATCCGCCCCGGTGCGGACGGCCGGACGATCGACGCCTTCCTTGAGAAGCCGGCGGATCCGCCCGGCCTGCCCGACAGTCCCGATGAGACGTACGCGTCCATGGGCAACTACGTCTTCTCCACGGACGTCCTGATCGAGGCGCTGCGGGCCGACGCGGACGACGACGACAGCGTCCACGACATGGGCGGCAGCATCATCCCGATGCTGACCAAAGAAGGTGTCGCGCAGGTCTACGACTTCACCGAGAACGAGGTGCCCGGAGCAAGCGAACGGGATCGGGGCTACTGGCGCGACGTCGGCACCCTCGACTCCTACTTCGACGCGCACATGGACCTGTGCGCGTTCGACCCGGTGTTCAACCTCTACAACCGGCACTGGCCGATCCTGACGAACGTCCCGTCCCTGCCGCCGGCAAAATTCGTCCACGAGGAACCGGGCCGGACCGGCATGGCGCTCAACAGCGTCGTCAGCAACGGAGTGATCATTTCTGGCGGGCTGGTGCGCCGGTCAGTCCTGTCGCCCGGGGTACGGGTGAACTCCTGGGCGCAGGTCGAAAATGCGGTCATACTGGACAACACGGTCATCGGACGGCATGCCGTGGTCCTCAATGCGATCCTCGACAAGAACGTGGTGGTACCCGAAGGTGGGCAGGTCGGGGTGGACAAGGAACACGACACCGCCCGCGGGTTCACGGTCAGCCCCGATGGCGTCACGGTCGTCGGCAAGGGCGTGACAATCACCGAGTGAGCTCGAAGTCGCTGGAGCGCTG
>NZ_CAUVXI010000017.1:23760-42983 GCF_963555845.1 Protofrankia sp. Cas8
TGAAGGGCAGGTAATGCGCGTCTCGTTGCTGACCAGGGAGTACCCGCCGGAGGTCTACGGCGGCGCCGGAGTGCACGTCGAGTACCTCGCCCGCGAAGTCTCCCGGTTGGTGAACCTGACCGTGCACTGCCAGGGGGCCGACCGGCCGGGCTCGGACGGCATCGCGGTACGCGCGCACCGGCCGTGGGACCAGCTCGCGGACGCGGGTGAGGCGTTGCGGACGGTGTCGGCCGACCTGTCCGCGACGGCTGCCGTCGCCGACGCGGACCTGGTACATTCCCACACCTGGTACGCCAACCTTGCCGGGCATCTGGCATCCCTGCTCTACGGGATCCCGCACGTGATGACCTCGCATTCTCTTGAGCCGCAGCGGCCGTGGAAGGCCGAACAGCTCGGCGGTGGCTACGCACTGTCATCATGGTGCGAGCGGGTGTCCATCGAGTCAGCCGCGGCGGTCATCGCGGTGAGTGAGGGCATGCGAGCCGATGTCCTGTCGGCCTACCCGGCGGTCGATCCGGCGAAGGTCCACGTCATCCGCAACGGGATCGACACCGACGAATACGCGCCGGACCCCGCGACCGATGTCCTGGCCCGCCACGGGGTGGACCCGGGGCAGCCGTCGGTGGTCTTCGTCGGTCGGATCACCCGGCAGAAGGGAGTGCCGGTGCTGCTGCGGGCCGCGGCCGAGCTCGACCCTCGGGCTCAGCTGGTGCTCTGCGCGGGCGCGCCCGACACCCCGCAGCTACTGGCCGAAGTCACCGACCTGGTCGACGGGCTACGTGACGTCCGCAAGGGTGTTGTGTGGATCTCCGGCATGCTTGCCAAGCCCGAGATCATCCAGCTGCTCTCGCACGCGACCGTCTTCGTCTGCCCGTCGATCTACGAGCCGCTCGGGATCGTCAACCTCGAGGCCATGGCCTGCAGCACGGCTGTGGTCGCCTCCCGGATCGGGGGCATCCCCGAAGTGGTGGACGACGGCGTGACCGGGCTGCTCGTACCACCCGATGACCCCGCGGCGCTGGCCGCCGCCGTCAACGAACTACTCACCGACCCGGCACGCGCCGCAGCCATGGGCCAAGCCGGCCGGGACCGCGCCGTCGCCGAGTTCGGCTGGCCGGCGGTAGCCGAAAAAACCGCCCGCCTCTACGAGGCGCTGGTGTCAGACCACGCTCAGGCCGGCGGGTAGGTCGGCGCGTCCGGTGAGCAGGAGGAGGATGTCGGCGGCGTCGGGCAGGGTCACGGCGATCTCGGCGGCGAGCAGCAGGCTGCCACCGACGGCGATGCCCAACGCCGCCGGTGGCCGGATGCCCAGTACACGAGCCAGATCCAGAGTGTGGACGGTGAGCTCGAAGGTCCGGGTCGGCAGGTAGTCGACCAGCCTCATGGCGCCGACCGGGGCGGTGACGACCGCGTCGTCGGGACTCTCGCACACCAGCTGGCGCACCCGGGTGGCCAGCGTCGTGACCGCGCCGGACGGATCGTCGCCGAGTGCCGCGCCGGCATCCCGACCACGTTGGGTCACGGCCGCGGGGTCGCCGAGGCCGCCGGGGAGATCGACACGATGCAGGCGATGTCGGGTAACGGACGGCGTGTCCCGGCTACTTTGATGCCGCCGGTGAACAGAATCCGGGTGACGGGGCCGGGTGCGTAGGTCGTTGAGGCCATCCTGATGACCGGAACCACCTACCGTTCGGCCGAATGTCGTCCGACAGTAGGTGGAATCGGTCGCTATGGCGGCCGCTCTTGTAGGTACGCGGCTTCGGTCACGTTGAGGGCTTCGGTGTGATCAAGATCTACCACACGCCGACGCCCGGCCCGCTACGAGACTCCTAGATCGAAACGTTCGCCGCGCGTCGGGGAACACCGCGAAACAATCATGAAGGCGTCACGGGGGACGTGACATTGCCGACTTCCGGCACCGGATCAAGGCTTCGAGCGTGCGTCGGCCCGTCCTGGCTGCTAACCCTTGGAAGAGTGACCAGTGTTCTTCTGTGGCCAGGGACCGTCGGACCAGCCGCGGGCACGCCGCCGCGCATCCCGGGTTCGGTACGTCGAACCAGCTCGGTGGATGCTTTGCGTCCGGACGGACTCGAAGGTCCGCTCGTCCTCGTCGGCAGGGCCCGCGACATACGCACGACGAAAAGCCTGCCAACCGCAAACCCGGCAACCAGATACCAGACAGGCACAGCCAGTGATACCGGCTGGGATGCAGAGCTCGTAGCCGAAGCGAGTACCCGCGTCACCATCGACTACTTCGGTGGGCGTCTGGTGACCGCGGTCCACTGCGAACCGGCGATGCCAGGCAGTGACACACTGGTCGGCGTTCGTGCCGGTTCGGGCTTCCGCACAGCGCTGGACCAGGCCGCGCCCCACCTCACCGCCGACGGCACCCTGCTCGGACTCCTCCTCGACGAAGTACCGGTGGTCACGTTGATCTCTGGATCAGCCATCGCACGCGTCTCCGGGGAACGGCCGCGGAACACGGTCATGCCACCCACGGACGTCTGCGCGGGCTGGAAGGCCGGCGGCGAGATGGATATGAGCCACCGAGAAGGCCGCTTCTCCCTTCTCGGCGTGGGACCATCCGCCCCGGAGCTGGCGGACGCGACCGATCCGCTGGGCTGGCACACGATGCCTGACCTGCCGCCGGGGAGCATCCGACGTCGGCGCAGGCTCGACGTGGTGCCTGGCCCAGACCTCGGCGTTGTGACCGTCGAGGGACTTTTTCGCGACACGTTCTGTGAACCGGACGGCACTCAGAAAGTGATCCACGAATACGCCGTCCACACGACGGTCGACCGTGCCACCGGGACGATCAGTTCGGCCAGCGCGACACCCCATGTCCTGCCAGGCCCCGACTGCCCGGCCGCCGCGGCAAGTGCCACCCGTCTGGTCGGTGAGCGCCTGACGGGGCTCCGCGAGATGCTGCGCGCCGACATGATCGGACCGACGACCTGCACCCATCTCACCGACCAGCTCCGAGCGCTCGCCGACATCCACGCGCTGATCCCGCTGCTGTCGCAGTAACACCGTGTCGCAGTAACACCGGTATCGCAGTAACACCGGCATCCCACCAGCGCCCCGGCCATGAACTCACGCGACATGTTTACCATTTCAGCTGCAAACCGTAGGAATTCATTCACCTGGGGTATCACGTCGCGTGAGTTGATCAGTCAAGTGTCACATGTCGTGAAGACACCACGTATGGGGATTCCCGACCGCCTCGCCGAGCGCATGAGCATGGCCGAGCAGCACGAATGGCTGATGTCTCAGCGCCCGTCCCGCCGTAGCGTGTTCCGCGCCGGTGCCCTCGGTGCAGGAGCCCTCCTCGCCGGTCCCAGCCTGCTCGGCTCGGCCGCGTCCGCCGGCACCGGCCCGACGCTGGCCACCACCAACTCCACCGCGGACGGAGCGTCGGTCGCACCCTTCGCCCGTCACCTGGCCTTCGGTGCCGACCCCCGCCGTCAGATCCGCATCGGCTGGCAGGTACCGACGCCCGTCAGAAGGCCGTTCATCCGGATCGGCACCGACCCGTCCGATCTGTCCGGCCGCATCCCGGCCGAGGTCCGTCCGCTGCATTCGGAAGTGCCGGGAGCGGCCGGACCCGTCGATCAGTACTACCTGCACGTCGAGCTCAACGGGCTTCGCCCGGACACCACCTACTACTACGGCGTGGGTCACAAGGGCTATGAGCCCGCCTCCGCCGCGGGCGCCATTTCGACGGTGCACACCGCACCCCAGCGGGGACGCTGGGACGTGGAGCCGTTCACGTTCACAGCCTTCGGCGACCAGGGCGTCAGCCCGCATGCGCTGGCCAACGACGGCGTCGTGGCCCAGCAGAACCCCGCCTTCCACCTGCTGCTCGGCGACATCGCATACGCCGACCCCAGCGGCCAGGGCAGGCCGGTCAGCGCCACCGGTGCCAACGGCACCGACATCTTCAACCCGACCATCTGGGACTCCTACCTCGGGCAGATCGAAGCGGTCGCCTCGCGGGTGCCGTGGATGGTCGCCACCGGCAACCACGACATGGAGGCGCTGTACTCCCCGGAGGGCTACGGTGGCCAGATCGCCCGGTGGGACTTCCCCGGTAACGGACCGAAGGCCTGCCCGTCGGTCTACTCGTTCATCTACGGGAACGTCGGTGTGATCAGCCTCGACGCCAACGACGTCTCGAACGAGATCCCCGCGAACCTCGGCTACAGCAAGGGCTCCCAGACGTCCTGGCTGAAGTCCCGGCTGAAGTTCCTGCGTCGCCAGCCCGACGTCGACTTCATCGTCGTCTTCTTCCACCACTGCACCTACTCGACGACGAACGCACACGCGTCCGAGGGTGGCGTGCGGGCCGAGTGGGTGCCGCTGTTCGACGCCTACCGCGTCGACCTCGTCCTGAACGGCCACAACCACATCTATGAGCGCAGCGACCCGCTGCGTGGCGGCAGCCCGAGCAAGGCGGTGCCGATCGGCGGGACCGTCCACCCGGACACCGACGGGACGACCTATCTGTCGGTCGGCGGCGGCGGGCGCAGCCTGTACAGCTTCCCGGCCCCGGACAGCTACGCCGGGCACGTGAACGATGCAGCCTCGGTCAACACCTACTCGTGGACGGGCGTCGGGGTGAAGACCCCCGAGGTGGTGACCTGGTCCCGGGTCCGCTACACCGGGTACTCGTTCGTCGCGGTGGACGTCACGCCCGCACGCCTGGGCCAGCCGGCGACGCTGACCGTTCGCGCGGTCGCCGAGAGCGGAGCCGAGCTCGACCGCGTCACGCTGGTGCGCACCGCCGGGCTGTGCACGGTCGGGTCCCGGGGTGTGTCCGACGCGAAGGCCGACTTCGACGCCGCCTGATCCCCACCTGGATCCCCACCTGAATCCCCACCTGTAGCCCCACTCGGTACGTTGATCGTGTTGTCGGATCCCGCCACTGCGATCCGACAACACGATCAACCACAGTAGAAGTGGATCAGCGTGGCGTCGATCGTGCGGTGACAGAAGTTCATTCGAGCGTCCACGGATCGTCGCCGTTACCCAATAGAAATCAACACCGTCGACTCGATAGAGATAACGGGCTCATTTCGTTGTCCACGCATTGTTGGTCAGGAGCCCGTTCATGGCACTTCCTCGCCCTTCGCCACGTGGCCACTCTCCGCTGCGGCGCCTGCTACCGCCTCTACTCGCCGCGACCCTCATCGGTGGCTACACCGCAACGGTCGTGGTGCCGGCGCTCGCCACGTCGCCCGACGTGGTGATCAGCGAAGTTTACGGGGGCGGTGGCAACAGCGGTGCCCCCTATCTCAACGACTTCGTCGAGCTCTACAACCGAGGCAGCGCCGCGGTCAGCCTCTCCGGTTGGTCGACCCAGTACGCCGCCTCGTCCGGGACCAACTACCTGGTCACCGCGCTGTCCGGCACGATCCAGCCCGGCTCGAAGTACCTGGTCAAGCTCGGGTCCGCGGGCAGTCAGGGCGTCGCGCTGCCCACCCCGGACGCGACCGGCACGACCAACATGTCCGCCACCGCCGGCAAGGTCGCGCTCGTCACCACCACCACCGCGTTGACCTGCGGGAGCAACTGCCACGCCGCGTCCGGCGTGAAGGACTTCATCGGCTACGGCGCCGCGAACGACTACGAGACGTCACCGGCCGCAACCCTGTCGAACACCACGTCGGCGACCAGGTCCAACCCGGCGACTGACACCGACAACAACGCGAACGACTTCGCCAAGGTCAGCCCGACCCCGCAGAACTCCCAGAGCGGCGGCGGTGGCGGCTCCTGCACCGGCTACACCACCCGCATCCGCGATATCCAGGGCAGCGCCCACATCTCACCGCTGAACGCCCAGGCGGTCTCGAACGTCCGCGGCGTCGTCACCGCGGTGAAGAGCACCGGCTTCTGGTTCCAGGACCCGTGCCCGGACACGAGCGACGCCACCTCCGAGGGTGTGTTCGTGTACACCTCCAGCACGCCGACGGTCAGCGTCGGCCAGGAGATCGCGGTCGGCGGCACCGTGTCGGAGTACCGGCCGAGCGGGGCCACCACGGCGAACCTGACCACCACTGAGATCACCTCCCCGTCGGTCTCCGTGCTGGGCACCAGAACGGTCCCGGCAGCCACGGTGATCGGCACCGGCGGCCGGGTACCGCCCACGACCGTGATCGACGACGACGCCACGGGCAGTGTCGAAACCTCGGGCACCTTCGACGTGGCCACCGACGGCATCGACTTCTACGAATCCCTGGAGGGCATGCGCGTCCAGGTGAACAACCCGGTCGCAGTCGGCCCCGGCAACAGCTACAACGAGATCCCGGTGCTCGGTGACGACGGCGCGAACGCGTCGGTGCGCACCAACCGCGGCGGCATCGTGCTGCGCCAGACCGACGGCAACCCGGAGCGGTTGGTGATCGACGACGCCATCCTCGCCGGCTCGGTTCCCACCGGGGTGAACGTGGGCGACCACTTCTCCGGCCCCGCGGCCGGTGTGCTCGACTACTCGTTCGCCAACTTCCACCTGCTGCTGACCAGCCCGATCACCAGGGTGGACAGCGGGCTGACCCCGCAGAGCACCACGGGGCCGGGCACGGGCCAGATCTCGGTTGCCACCTTCAACGTCGAGAACCTGGACCCGACCGACCCACAGAGCAAGTTCGACGGCCTGGCCGGCCAGATCGTGACCAACCTGGCCGCGCCGGGGATCATCAGCGTCGAGGAGATCCAGGACAACGACGGGGCCACCAACAGTTCGGTGGTCGCCGCCGACCAGACCTGGACCAAGCTGATCAACGCGATCAGCGCCGCGGGCGGGCCTACCTACACCTACCAGCAGATCAACCCGGTGGACGATTCCGATGGTGGTGAGCCCGGCGGCAACATCCGGGTCGGTCTGCTCTACCGCACCGACATCGGGCTGACCTTCGCCGCCGGCACTCCCGGCGACTCCACGACGGCGGAAAGCGTCTCCGACAGCGGCAACTCCGCCGACCGGGTCAACCTCAGCTACAACCCCGGGCGGATCGACCCGACCAACACCGCCTTCAGTACCAGCCGCAAGCCGCTGGTCGGCAAGTTCTACGTCAACTCCAAGCCGCTGTTCGTGATCGCCAACCACTGGAACTCCAAGGGCGGCGACAACCCGCTGTTCGGCCGTTACCAGCCGCCGACGCTGTCCAGTGAGACGCAGCGTAGCCAGCAAGCCGCTGTGGTGAAGAGCTTCGTCCAGTCGATCCTCGCGATCGACAGCCAGGCTCGGATCGTGGTGGCCGGCGACCTGAACGACTTCACCTACTCCGCGCCCGTGCAGACCCTGGACACCGCCGGCCTGACGGACCTGCCGGCGACATTGTCCGACGCCGAGCGCTACACCTACGTGTACGAGGGCAACTCGCAGGTCCTCGACCACATCCTGCTGTCGTCATCGCTGACCGGCGCCTCGCACAGCTACAACGTGGTGCATGTGAACTCCGAGTTCGCGACCCAGCAGAGTGATCATGACCCACAGGTCGTCCGCCTCACCCTGCCCTGATCACCTCGTCTTGATCATATCGCCTTGACCACCAACATCTGATCATCAGGGCCTGACCCGTGCCGGCCCGGTGCCGCGTCGCGACCGCCAGTCGCTGCACGGCACCGAGGTCAGCTGCTCTCGACGAGGCCCATGAACTCCACCGTGAGCGCGGCCAGCGCGTCATACTGGCCCTTGTAGCCGTAACGCTGCCGCAGGGTTCCCCAGTCGTTGAACTCGGCTGCGGCGGCTATGTCACCCGACTCGGGGATCCTGGACCCGAACACGTGCAGCCCGTCGTCCTGCCCGGTCCGTTGGAGGTAGTCCGCCATCTGCTGGTGCAGGGTCACCTCGGAGCGGTACTTGCTGATGACCAGCCCGATCGCGGGGATGTCAACGCCCACGTCGGTGGCGAATTTCGCGATTCTGGACCGGACCTGCGTGATTCCGTAGGTCGACATGAAGTCGGGGACAGTCGGGATGATGTAGCCGTGCGAGATCCTCAGCCCGTTCAGGGTGAGCATGCTCAGATTCGGCGGGCAGTCCACCAGGACGTAGTCGTAGTTGCCGGATATCTTCTCGATCTGCCGCGCCAGCAGCTCGACCCGATCATGGAGGAACTCCCCGGACGGAGCGAGCAGCCGGTCCTGGATGTCGATGAGATCAAGCGAGGATGCCAGCAGGTCGACCTGCGTGACTGTTCGCACCGGGGACACATCCCGTTGCAGTGCCGCGTCGATGTCGAACAGGCCGCCGGCCGAGCGCGGCTCCACCGCGTCGCGAAAGAGAGTGGCCAACGTCCGGTCCGAGTCGTTCAGGTCCTTCCAGTGCGCCTCGCCGATCATGTAGACAGTCAGGTTCGTCTGCGGGTCGAGATCGACGAGCAGCACACGCTTCCTGTGCTCTGCCGCCATGATCTCCGCGAGCGCAGCAGTGATCGTCGTCTTGCCGACGCCACCCTTAAGGTTGATCGTCGAGACGATGTGCGCCACGTCCATGCCCCCGTTTACGCTGACCGGTCATGCCTGTCACGGCGAGCTCCTCATCCGGATGATCCAGGACACCATAGCGTAAGTCGTTCATCATTTCGGAGCCCACAGGGCGCTGACGGGAACCGCGGCCAGGCGGTCGCCCAGTGAAAAGGCCCGAGCGCCAGTGTGCAGCACCAGCCCGGCGACGAAACGGTCACCGAGTCGGTCGCGGACGGCGGCGAGGTGGCGGATGTCGCGGGTTGAGACGTCGGCCGCGGCCTTCACCTCGATCGCGACGACACGCAGGGACCGGTCCTCCACTATGAGGTCGATCTCGGCCCCGGCCCGGTCCTGATAATGGAACAGTGACGGTCTGACCGCCGACCAACCCGACTGCCGTAGCAACTCGGCGTAAACCATCCCCTCAAGAACCGGGCCGTCGGCGCCGTGGGACAGTTCCGGGCGCGTGAGCGACGTGATGTCAGCACCACGCAGATGAGCGGCAAGACCAGGATCGGTCACGAAGACCTTGGACGCCCGGATCTCCCGTTGGCTGAGGTTCACCGCCCATGCGGGGCAGCGGCGGACGAGAAAGACCGCTTCGAGAACCTCCAGATAACGATGGACTGTTCGCTCCGGCAGCCCTGCGTCACGTGCCAGGTCGGCCACGTTGAGCAGGCTGGCGTGCCTGGCCGCGACCAGGCGGAGCAGACGTGGCAGTTCGGCTGTGCGCGGTGAGGCCGACACCCCTGGAGCCTCCCGCTCCACCACCGTCTCGACATAGGCGTCGAACCATGCGGCTCGCCTCGCCCCTGATCTGCGGACAGCCTCCGGATACCCGCCTGCGACAGCCCGATCCAGATAGTCGTGCTTGGTCAACTCGCCGACCTGGTCCAGCGGCAGTTCGCCGCCAAGGAGCCGGTCAAGGAACGTGTCAGCCGCTCCAACCACACCCGCTCCAACCACACCCGCTACGGCTAGTTCGCTCTGGCTCAGCGGCCACAGCTCGAAGCGCTCAATCCGGCCGGCGAGTGTCTCCGACACACCGCGGTTGGCGCTGAGCTGCGAGGAACCAGTCACCAGGAACCGGCCCGGACGTTCGTCCGTGTCGACTGCCGCCTTCAGCGCGATCAGCAACTCGGGGACCCGCTGCACCTCGTCGATGGCCAGGAGCCCCGGACGTCCCATCAGGAAGCCACGTGGATCCGCCGCCGCCGCGACCCGGGCGTCACGATCGTCCAGGGAGACGTACACACCGTTTGGCGAGTCACCGACGATGCGCTGCACCAGCGTGGACTTGCCTGCCTGCCGAGGTCCGACGACGCCGACGACACGGGTGTCGGCCAGTGCTTCGATGATCAGAGGCTGGAGGGACCGGCGCACGTTGAAGACTGAACCGTCGATTCGGAATGAGTCCGCCACGGCGTCCATCATGGCAGATTCGCATGACTCGGATGGCGGATCCGCCGGCTTCGAATGGCGGATCCGCGGCATCAGGATGGCGGATCCGCGCCCGTCTTGCGCCGGCCGACCTTGGGCTCGATCCGGCGGATCATATAGGCGGTCAGGATCAGCGCGACGACACCCACCGAGGTGCCGAGGATGACGTCGGTGAGCCAGGTTGCGGCGTTCGGGGCCCACAGCGGATCCGGTGGATCACCCCGCGGGCCCATCCTGCCCAGCGTGCCCAGTTTGGCCACGCTGTTGAGGTCGGTGGTCGCGCCCAGGGCGGCAAAGCCCCAGCGTGCCGGCGCGAGCCAGCTGATCTGCTCCAGTCCGAAGCGTCCGACCGCGGACACCAGCCCGCCGGACAGCACGAGCTGGCCCATGGTGACCAGGACCAGCACCGGCATGGTCTTGTCGGCGTTGTCCACCAGCGTCGACACGAGCAGGCCGATCATCATCGACGACAGCGCCGCCACGAGCACCGCGATGATGCACTCCGCGAGCGGGGAGCCGAGCAGCACCGACCGTGTCGGCATCCGCCCCAGTAATCCGATCAGTGTGAAGACCACGCACTGACAGGTCGTGATCACGGCAAGGACGACGACCTTCGAACCCAGGTAGGCGGTGCGGGACAGACCGATCGTGCGTTCCCGCCGGTAGATCTGCCGCTCCTTGACGATCTCGCGAACCGAGTTCGCCATCCCCATGAAGCACGCGCACAGCACCAGCACGACCAGCACCTTGGTCGCATCCGGGTTCGGCACCGGCAACGCGGCGAGCCCATCCCGGGCCGGAATCACCCGCGGGATGATCCCCAACAGGAACGGAAAAACAACGATCAACCGAAGGTAGGACTGATCCGCGAGCACCACCCGCAGGTAGCGGCGGGTAAGGGTGGACAGCTGCGCCAGCACAGGCTGTTGGCCGACGCTGGGCAGCAGCGCAGGACTCCGTCGGACCAGGGGCGCGACCACCGCGGCGGGGACGTAGTCCTCCGATGCGCGGAAGCGGGCCGCGAGCACCGCGCCCGCGGTTGCCTCCAGTTCCCGGAAGACGGTGACGAACTCCTTGAAGTCCTTCTTCCCGAAGAATCGCAGCGCACCCGCGCTCGGCCCGAAGTACGCCACGTGGCCACCGGGTGCAAGGACCAGCAGATAGTCACAAAGATCAAGAAAAAGCACACTGTGGGTCACCACGATCACCGTGCGGCCTGCACCGGGAGCCGTGGCGGCGCCGTCGCTGCCCCGGGCGAGTCCGTGCAGCGCCTCCATCACCGACTGGTCGTTCGCCGGATCCAAGCCGGAGGTCGGCTCGTCCAGGAACAGCAGTGTCGGACGGGTGAGCAGCTCAAGCGCGACGCTGGTCCGCTTGCGCTGGCCGCCGGAGAGCCGACCGACCGGGGTGTCGGCATGGTCACGCAATCCCAGCTGGATGATGACCTCGCTGACCCGGGCGCGCCGCTCGTTCGCGGTGGTGTCCGCCGGGAAGCGCAGCTCCGCGCCGTACTCCAGGGCCTGGCGGACGGTCAGTTGGCTGTGCAGAGGATCGGCCTGCGGGACGTAGCCGATCCGGCGGCGCAGCTCGTCGTACTCGGCATAGAGATCCCGGCCCGCATAGCGGACCGTGCCGGCATCGGCCGGGCGGAATCCGGTGAGCGCGTTGAGCAACGTCGACTTGCCCGCGCCGCTCGGACCGACCACCCCCAGCAGTGACCGGGCCGGCAGCCGGAAAGTGACGTCGTTCATGAGCTGCTTGGCACCGGCCCACACCGACAGGCCCTGCACCTCGAACGTCACGTCACCGCTGTCGAAGTACTCAACCAACGTGTCACCGTCAAGCTGAAACAGATGGTGGCCGATGGCGACAACGTCACGTTGCGCCACAGGCGCATGTGTGATCCTCCGGCCGTTGACGAATGTGCCATTGGCCGATCCCAGGTCGACGACCTCGACGCCACCATGTCGATCACTGCTCCGACCCAGCGCGCCCCAGCCGCCGGCGCCCCGACCGGTACCACCGACGCCCGCGCCGACATGAAGCTGGGCATGGTGCCGAGAGGCCAGTAAATCGTCGACAACCAGGTCGTTGTCCCGAGAACGACCCAGGGTGACCTGCCCCGGACGCAACCGGTGGACCTTGCGCTCGTCTCCGACGATCGGCTGCTCGGCCGGGCGGTCGGCCGGCTCCGGTCCGACGGGCTGTCGTGGCGGTCGCGGCTGTCGTGGCAGCCGCGGCTGTGGAATGAGAACGACCTCCGGCCCGTCCGCGGCGCCGAGGCGGAGGCTGACCTGCGCCGCACTCACGTTGAGGTTGCCCACACGTCGGCCGTCCTGCCACAGACCGTTGGCGCTGGTGTCGCGCACCTGCCAACCGTCGGCCCCCGATTCCAGCACGAAGTGGCGCCACGACACCCGGCTGTCGACGATGACGATGTCGGACTGGCGCGCCCGCCCCACCACGTACGGTCCGCAACCAGCCAGGACCACCTGGCCGATCGGGGTGTTGACCTGCAGAGAGGTCCGGTCCACCTGCGTTCCTTTCCCCCCGCGGCCAGAGGTTGTCGGCCTCCGGCGGCCCTTGGTGCCTCCGAGGGCGTGAAAAGAGCAGTGCTCGCCGGGCTGAGCGGTCCGCACCGATCCGGCCGGGACCCCGGCCTCCGGGGCAGACCACTCACGCCAGCTGAAAGAGATCGTAACCGCCGCCGCCTCGCGAAATTGCGTCTTTTCGACGAAACGGGCCGGTAACCGGTGCCTGCCGACACCGGCTGTCATCACGGACACTCGAGCGGCGATCTCCACATGGTCCATCTGCGCGCGATGGCAGCATGTACGCTACCCCCCGTCCGGGGGGACACTTCGGGAGAAACCGCGGAGAAGCCCGCCTTGTTCGTATTGAAGTCGTTTCGCCCACTTGAAGCGTCTTTTGTGTTTCTCGCGACACTCGCCGGCATCCTCACCTGGTCGCTACCGGATATAACCGGCCAGACGCGGGCGGTGGGGGCTGTGACGAACGCCGCTGGCGGCGGATCGCCCCGACCGGCCGTATTCGGCAAGACCGGAAAGCTCGTGTTCGGCCTCGGTCCCTCTCTCGACAGCGACTCGACATCGCCCATCGCCGACCAGCTGGGAATGCTCACGACCTGGTACAACAGCCCGAACGACTTTGGATTCATGACGAACTGGGCGAATGATCTCATCCCGCGGGTATACGCGGAGCGGCGCGCGATCCACCTCGTCGTGTGGCTCGGTGGCGCAGGTCACGTCGCCACGGTCCAGACCAAGTACGGCTCCGCGTGCGGCCGAGACTACCCGCTGTCATCAGCCTTTCTGGGTGACACCCGACGACTCGCGCAGATATTCGCCGGTCCGGCGGACGGACCGCCGCTCTACATCACGCTGTTCACCGAACTGCAGACCTACCCGTGCCAGGCCAACACCTGGGCGGCCACACCCGAGGTGACCAACTACTACCTGAAGCTGAAGGACCAGTACATCGCGGCAATGGGCATCTTCCACTCCATGGCGCCGAACGCGAAGGTCTCACTCGGCTGGGGTGGCTGGCAGGCCCGCTGGGACGACCCGGCAAAGGGCGGCGGGCGCTCACTGATCGGGCATTTCGACGACGTGCTGCGCCAGTCGGACTTCCAGAGCTTCCAGGCGATGGACTCGAAAAGCAATGTCGACGACATCCGCAGGATGACGCAGATTCTCGGCCGGTACGGCCCGGTCATGGTTGCGCATTACAAACCCGACGACGGCACCGCTGCCACCTGGACCAACGACCTGCGGGCGATTTTCACCGACGAATACGTGCGGCAGATCACCGCCGCGGGCCTGTTCGGGTTCAGCTTCATGGACGGCAAACAGCTGGCCGCCGACCCGGGTTCACTACAGCTGGCCAGGAACGCCACCAGCCGGTACGGCACCCGGCCGGGCTGAGCCGCCACCGGCCGAGGCAGGATGGTCGAACTGCCGAGGCAGGATGGTCGAGCAGGACGACTACGGGGTTCGTGGGCATCAGGCGGATGGGAGGGACATGCAGCGATTCGACGGCGTCGCCGGTGGACATGCGCGGTGGGTCGTGTCCGCCGGCGATGTCGTCGACACGCTCGAGTGCGGGCACCGGCTTGCGCTGTCCCATGCCCGCGCGGCCGGCGTGCGCTTTGACGACACCGGCGCGCCGATCAACACCTCCGAGGCGGACGACCTGCTGGTCCGCCACGGTGAGGCCCACGAGCGGCGCTGGTTGGAGCGGTTCGTCCACGTCTTCGGCCCAGCTGCGGTCCGGGTGATCGAACGACCCGAGAACACCCTGACCGCGCTGGCCGCGGCGAGGGATCAGACCCGCAACGCCGTCGCTGCCGGCGTCGCCGTCATCTACCAGGGCGTACTTTTCGACGGCTCCTTCCAGGGCCGACCCGACTTCCTGATCGCCAGCCACCTCGATCCGATCACCGGCGAACACACCGGTGAACACACCGGTGAACCACTACCCGGCCGCTACGAGCCGTACGACGCCAAACTCGCCCGGCATACCCGCCCCGCCGCGGTGCTGCAGCTCGCCGCCTATGCCCAGGCGCTGCCGACAATCGGGGTGGAGGTCGCGGCGCACATCCACCTGCTGCTCGGCGACGACCGGCTGGAGTCGCTGCGGGTCGACGACGTCGCACCCATGGTCGATCACGCGCGCATCCGGTTGGCCGAGCAGCTCGCGACCGAGCCGGCGATCCCGGCACCTTCCTGGGCTGAGCCCAGACCGGCGTGCCCGACCTGTGCGTTCGCGGGCCACTGCGCGAAGGGGCGGGAAGCCGCCCGTGACCTGTCGCTGGTCGCCGGCCTGCGCACCGACTCCCGCCGCAAGCTGCGGGCCGCCGCAATCACCACCGTCGAGGATCTCGCCGCGGCTGGTGACGACCAACGTCCACCGACGATGGCCGCGGCAACCTTCGCCGGGCTCCGGCTCCAGGCGGAGCTCCAGGTCATCCAGGACGCCACCCGCACCGACGACGACCCGACCGGCACCGTCACCGTCCGGGTGGTCGTCCCGGACGGGCTCGCGTCCCTACCCGCCCCGGACCCCGGCGACATCTACTTCGACATGGAGGGCGACCCGTACGCCCTGGGTAACACCGGTCTGGAATACCTGTTCGGCGCAGTAGTCCTAGACGGCCAACAGCCGCCGGATGGCGCGGATGGCGCGGATGGCGCGGATGGCGCGGATGCGGAGGTCTTCCGCCCGTTCTGGGCGCACGACCGCGCCGGGGAGAAACGCGCCTTCGAACAGTTCATCGACTGGGCGACCGCGCGGCTCGCCGACCATCCACGGGCGCACATCTACCACTACGCCCCGTACGAGCCGAACGCCCTCAAGCGGTTGGCGGCCCGGCACGGCACCCGCGAACGGCAGGTGGACGACCTGCTTGCCGGGCACAGCCTCGTCGACCTCTACACGGTTGTCCGGCGCAGCCTGAAGATCTCCCAGCGCTCATACTCGATCAAGTATCTGGAACCGCTGTACCTGCCCGGGGCCCGTGGCGCGGAGGTCAAGACCGCGGTCGACAGCATCGTCGCCTACGAGAGTGTCGTGGCGCACCTGGCGAACTCCGAGCGCGCCGCCGCCGACCACATCCTCGGTGAGATCGCCGAGTACAACCGGGTCGACTGCGTATCCACCCACCGTCTGCATCGTTGGCTGCTGGAGCTGCGCGCGGCGCAGGGCATAGTGGGCGTGGCGGCGATGGACCCGCCGGCGGGCCTCGACGCCGGGGACACCGCGGCCACGCCCGCGGCTCATCCTGACGCGGCCGTCGACGCGCTGGTCGCGGGCCTACCGGACGACCCGACGACCTGGACGGACGACGAGCGGGCGCGGGCGCTGCTGGCCGCCGCCGTCGGCTACCACCGGCGCGAGAACAAACCGGCGTGGT
Source organism: Protofrankia sp. Cas8 (assembly GCF_963555845.1). NCBI lineage: Bacteria > Bacillati > Actinomycetota > Actinomycetes > Frankiales > Frankiaceae > Protofrankia > Protofrankia sp. Cas8. The sequence continues at coordinate 39,602 of NZ_CAUVXI010000017.1, forward strand.
GGGAGTTCTTCAGCTGGCTCGCCGCCGACCGGGCGGCGCTGGAGGCGAACGACAACTGCGCCGTCCCGCTGGACTGGACCGTCGTGGAGGACTGGGTCGTCCCGTCCGGGCGGCGCACCCGAACCCGGCGTGGCCTGCTGGCCACCCTCGACCCTGACGGCACCCACCCGTACTCCGACGGCGAACGGGTGCGACTGCTCTACCCGGGGATCGGCGGGGCGGCGGGCACCACCCGTGACGGCGAGATCGAGCGTGCCGGCCCGGACCGGCTGCTCATCCGCGAGACCGCCATGCCCGACGGGGCCGGCTCCGGCGGGACCACCACCGAGTTGCCGATCGCGGTGCTGCCCGGAGCCCCGGTACGTCCCGAACCGAAACCGGCCGCGATCGCGGAGCTTGCCAGCGCCGTCGCCGCGGGCCTTTCCAACCGTGCGGCCCTCGACGGCCCGGCGATGGATCTGCTACGCCGCCGCCCGCCACGCCTGGTCGGTCAGCCCGCCGGCCGGGTCGGTCTACCCGACCCGGCCGAGTACGGCGGTGACCTGATCACCACGGTGCTCGCCGCCGTCGACGCGCTCGCCGGGTCCTACCTGGCCGTGCAGGGGCCGCCCGGAGCCGGCAAGACCTATCTGGCCGGACGGTTGATCCGCCATCTCGTCGGGCAGGGCCGCACGGTCGGGGTGTGCTCGACCAGCCACAAGGCGATCGAGAACGCCATGCTGACGGCCATAGGGCGAGGCACCATGGCGAAGCCGCCTCGCCCGGAGGCCCCCCAACAACTCACGGCCATAGGGATACCGGCGGCGAAGAAGCTGCGGGCCGGGCAGAAGCCCGACCCCCTCGCGCCGTGGGACTGCCCCCGCGATCTCCGCGCGTTGGTCGCCTGGCGCGCGGCGCACCCGGACGGGCATCTGGTCGGTGACACGTCGTGGGCATTTGCCAACCCCGCGCTGCGCGCGGAGCCGTTCGACGTACTGATCATCGATGAGGCGGGCCAGTTCGCGCTCGCCGACACGCTTGCCGTTGCCGGCGCCGCCCGCAACCTCGTGCTGCTCGGCGACCCGCAGCAGCTCCCGCAGGTTGTCACCGGAATCCACCCGGACGGCGCGGACGCCTCAGCCCTTTCCCACCTTCTCGGCTCGGACGATGTCATCCCGGCTGAATTCGGCTATTTCCTCGATCTGACCAGACGGATGCATCCGGATGTGTGCGAGCCGGTCTCGGCGCTGGCCTACCGGGGACGCCTGCACGCCCACCCGCTGACCGCCGCCCGCAGCGTCGACGGCATCGCAGCCGGCCTCTACCTGCACGACGTGCCGCACCACGCCAACACCACCCGGTCGGATCCGGAGGTGGCGGCGGTCCGCGGCCTGGTCGAGACCGTCCTGCGCCGGCGCTTGGTCGACCTCGACGGCGAACGCATCCTGGGCGGTCCGGATGTGCTGGTGGTCGCCCCGTACAACCGCCAGGTGCGTGCCATCGAGCACGCACTGCGCAACGCCGGGATCCACGGCGTCCGGGTCGGGACGGTCGACCGGTTCCAGGGCCAGGAGGCGCCCGTGGTCATCGTGTCGCTGACCACGTCCAGCGCGTCCGAGGCTCCCCGCGGGCTGGACTTTCTACTCTCCCGCAACCGCCTGAACGTCGCGTTGTCGCGGGCGCAGGTACTGGCAGCGCTGGTGATGTCACCCGCGCTGCTCGACAGCACCGCGCGCACGGTCGACGAGCTGCGCCTGTTGGCGGGCCTCGCGCGGCTGCGGGCCACGGCCCGTACCGGTTTCCCCTCGCAGCGCCCCGAAGCCCACCGGTAGTCACCTGTTTCCGGTGACCTACACTCCTGCTTCTGCGGGGAAGAGTCCGAAACGCTGGCGAGACGTCCAGGACAGCAGAGTCCAGCACACAGCGCGATGTCCGCGCCATGACGGTGCTCCGGACGAGGCGGCTCGCCGGCGACGACGTGAGGGGATGCCCGTGACGGCTGCTGAGATCAGTGCGCTCTCGGAGGTCGATGCGGCAACAGACACCGATGCGGCAACCGACATCGGTGTGGCAGCAGACACCGGCGCTGGCAGCCCGCTCGCCGCCCCGGTGGCCGCCCCGGTGCGGAACACCGCCACGTGGAGGAAGAGGTGGCTGGTCGCAGCGGGGATCCTCGCAATGTTCTGCGCACTGTCCGTGGCGTTATTCTGGAACGGCTGGACGGCGCTGGGTAGCAGGGTCTACGGCGGCGGTGACGCCATTCTGTTCTCCTGGTACCTGGCCTGGACGCCCTATGCCATCTCCCACGGGCTCGACCCGTTCGTCACCCACTTTCTGAACGCCCCGGACGGCGTCAACATCATGTGGAGCACCGGCGTGCCGCTGCTCGGTGTGGTGGCCGCGCCGATCACCGTGCTGGCCGGGCCGCTCGTGGCCTTCCAGGTGCTGACCACGCTCGCGCCGGCGCTGTCCGGCTGGGTGATGTTCCTGGTGATGCGGCGCTGGACCGCCGCGTTCCCCGCCGCCGTCGCCGGACTGCTCTACGGCTTCAGCCCGTACATCATCGGCGCTTCCTACGGGCACCTGCACCTGTCGTTCGCGCTCTTTCCCCCGATCCTCCTGCTGCTGTTGGACGACCTGCTCATCCGCCAACGCACCGCCACGCGGACCGGCGGGCTGCTCGGTGCGGCCGTGGCCGCCCAGGCGCTGATCAGCGAGGAGGTACTGGCGACATCGGCGGTGGTGGCGGTCATCGGCATCGCGATCCTGTGCATGGGCCACCGCGACCAGGTCCGCCCGCGTGCCGCGGCGGCGGTACGCGGACTCGCGGTCTGCGCGGTCGTCGCCACCGTGCTGCTCGCCTGGCCGCTCTACATCCAGTTCTTCGGCCCACAGCGCGTCCACGGATCAATCCAGCCGTCGGACATCGCAGTGTCGGACCTGCTCACCTTCGCCACGCCCACACCGCTACAGGCGCTCGGCCCGGACGTCGCGGTCCGGGAGAGCCTGCGGTTCTCCGGCAACGCGGTGGAGGTCAGCGGCTACGTCGGCCTCCCGCTGCTGGCCCTGCTCGCGTTCATCGCGGTGCGGCTGCGCCGCAACCCGCTCGTGGCCGTGTGTGCGCCGCTGTTCGCCGTCGTCGCCGTCCTGTCGCTCGGCCCGCACCTGCACGTCGGCGGGCGCGGCACCCGCATCCCGCTGCCATGGCGCCTGCTGGAGCTGGGGCCGGTGCTCCACAACGCACTGCCGTCCCGGCTGTCGCTGTACCTCGCGCTGGCGGCGAGCGTGATGATCGCGCTCTGGCTCGACCAGGCACGGCCACCACGGCTGCGCGCCGCCACCGGCGTCGTTGCCGCCGCCGCGCTGGTACCGCTGGTACCGGCCACGCCCATCACCTTCAGCC
>NZ_CAUVXI010000018.1:0-41871 GCF_963555845.1 Protofrankia sp. Cas8
GGAAGACAACGATCTCTTGGACGTAGTTCCATGCGGTCTGGCGACCCACACCGAAGTCCTCACCCAGCTCCTCATAGGTGTTGTTACGACGCAGCCGAACCAAGGTCATGCGCAGCGCATCGTAGAGCGACAGCAACCGGGGGCGACCCACCCTCATGTCCCAGTTCGGGAAATTCTGCTCAGCCAGATCCATCATCACGGCACCCGCACGCAAACTCAACCCAGGCAGACGGTACACTCAACGAACCCTTCTCGTGTTGCGTGAGACTCTCGCAAAGCCCATGCTTCACGAGAAGGGCCCATTTCCCAAGCAGACACACCAAACTCATCAACAATAGTTCTCAATGCAAAGTTAACGATCGATGGATTTCGCCACGATTCACAACGCTCGGAACATCAGGATTTTATCCGCACCAGAAGATCGAAGCATTGACCAGCATTACTTGGTCCGAGGTTTTTGGATGGCTTCACGGAACACGGAACACGGAACACGCGTCAGCATGGGCATGGGTGGCCACAAAGCTACCGACACCATCCGGTCAACTCAGGTCGTCCAGTCGACGACGGTCAGTTCGTCCGCTGCCGCGATGACGATCCCGTTGCCGCCGCAGGACGGGCACACATCGAGACGCTCACCGTCGTACTCCCGCACGCAGGCGAAGCAGCGTAGCCGGTCGACCGCGGTCCGCCATTCGACGTGACTGGCTTGCAGGCAGGTGCCGGTGGCGGCACCGTGCCAGGCCGCGGCGGCGGAGTCGATGTCGACGCCGGTACCGACCGCGAGCACGACCGTGCGCACCGCCGCTCCCGCGCTCGCCTCCACGAGCGCGGCGACCGCCGCCCGCGCGAGACCGGCCTCATGCATCTGCGGGCACCGCCACTCCCCAGCTCGCCAGGATGGTCCGAGCCGCGGCGATCATCGCCGTGACCCTGGATTCGACCAGGGGGCTGAGCCCCCAGCGGTCCGCGATGGACTCGGGCACGATGCCGACCAGCGCGACATGGCGCGGGGCGCAGCCCGCGAGCTCCGCTGCCGACAGGGCGTCCACGAGGCCGACGTCGTGTGCGGTCGCGCGCACCCCGTGGCCGCGTCGGACATCGCCGTCACCGATGACGATCACATCGCCCGGCCGACCCTGCGCGCTCGACACCGCGTCGAGGACGAGCACCGCGCGGCGGCCGGCGAGGTAGGGCATCAGCATGAGCCCGAGGGTTCCGCCGTCGAGAACCTCCACGCCCGGGTTCGGCACCGCCGCCAGCCGCCGGGCCGCGACCACGCCGACGCCGTCGTCACCCAGCAGCTCGTTGCCGATACCCAGGACCAGAACGGGCGCCACCGCCTCGCCCCCAGCGGCGCCCCCAGCGGCCCCTCCACCGGAGCGCTCTCCCCCGGCGGGAACTCCCCCGGTCACAGCCGGTCCTTCGGCAGGAACTTGGAACCGGAGAAAATCGAAGAGATCACGCCCGTCCCCTCGACCCGGTCTACCAGCATGGCGCTGTACAGATGGTGAATCATGAATCCCCAGGTCAGCCACATGATCATATGGTGGATGAGCCGGATTGTCGGCAACGAGACCAGGTGGAACACCCATCCGGTGAGAAAGGCGGCCCAGCTCCTGCCTTCCACGCCCCACAGCGCGACTCCGGTCAGTATCTCGACGGCGAACATCGTGTAGAGCACGACGTAGGTCATCCCGGCGAGCGGGTTGTGCCCGACAACCTCGGGCGCCTCACGGTCGATGAACAGGTAGAAGCGCAGCGACGGGATGATCAGGCGTCGGCGTTCGCGCGTGCTGGGGATCCACTCCGTCCACCGCGACCAGCGGTTGGGTGACAGGACATGCCAGGCGACCCGCGTGAGGATCAGATCGATGAAGACGAACGCGGTGACCTCGTGGACCGTTTTCACCCAGGTGACCCAGTAGGCGTCACCGCCGAGGCGCAGCTGCGGGTTCCCGATCAGGAAACCCGTCACGCTGAGCACCATCAGCGCCAGCACGAGCAGCCAGTGCACCACCCGTACCGGCAGGTCCCAGACCCGCACCCGAGCGAAGGTCTCCCGCCCGGGTGCCACCTTCACCGGCACGGATCCACCCGACACGGATCCGTCTGGCGCGGCGGCGGTCACTGGACCCGCACCCGGACGATGTCGCGGCCGTCCGCGTCGTACACGTGCGCCGCGCAGGCCATGCAGGGGTCGAACGAGTGCAGCGTGCGCAGGACCTCCAGCGGTCGCCGCGGGTCGAGCACGGGCGTGCCTACCAGTGCGGACTCGTAGGCTCCCGGGTTACCCCGCTCGTCGCGGGGGCTGGCGTTCCAGGTCGTGGGGACCACGGCCTGGTAGTTGCTGATCCGTTCGTTGGTGATGACGACCCAGTGCGACAACGAGCCCCGGGGCGCCTCGTGGAAGCCGACGCCGCGGGCCCGCCCGGCCGGCCACGTCGAGGGATGCCACTTGGTGGTGTCCGCGATCGTCAGATCGCCCGAGCCGACGTTGTCCCGCAGCCGGTCGAGGAGTTCCAGCGAGTACTGCGCCATCAGCTTGGTCTCCAGACCGCGGGCCAGCACCCGCCCGAGTGTCGACATCAACGCCGTGGGCGGGAGTTGGAGCCGGTCCAGCGCACCCTTTACCAGCGGCCGGATGCGGGCGTCACCCGAGGCGTAGCCGACCAGCATGCGGGCCAGCGGGCCGACCTCCACAGCGATTCCGTCGTAGCGCGGTGCCTTCAGCCACGAGTACTTCCCGTCGACGTCGAGATGGGCGAAGGGTGGCTTGGGGCCGGTGTAGTCCGGGGTGGTCTGGCCCTTCCACGGAGCAAGCGCGGCGCCCGCGCCGTGGCCCGCCTTGTCGCTCACGTTGTCGTAGCGGAACCACGAGTGGGCGACGGACTCGGCTATCCGGGCCGGGTCGAACGGTTCGACCGACGACAGGTTCGCGTCCCGGATGATCCCGCCGGGAAACAGACCGCCTGCCTGCGGTCGGCCCTTGGGCTGCGGTGCCTGGGCGAAATCCCCGAACACCATGTACGAGCCCAACCCGGCGCCGTACCTCGTCCACTCGGGGTAGCCGGCGGCTATCGCGTACAGATCAGGCAGGAACACCTTGTCGACAAAATCCAGCCCCCGCGTCAACAGTTGGGCGAGCTCCGCCAGCGTGTTGTCGTTGATCGCCTCCTGGCTCGTGAGGTCGATCGGGGACGCCATGCCGCCGACGACATAGGTCTGCGGATGCGGATTCTTGCCGCCGAGAAGCGCGTGAACCCTGACATATTCACGCTGAAAATCCAGCGCGTCAAGATAGTGACTGAATGCCAGTAGGTTCAGCTCCGGGCTCAGCCGATAGGCGGGATGCCCCCAGTATCCGTTCGTGAACGGCCCGATGTTCCCGCTCGCCAGGAATGCCCCGAGCCGAGCCTGTACCGAGGCGAACAGCTTCGCGCTCGAGCGCGGATAGTCCGAGATCGACTGGGCGAGCGAGGCGGTACGCGCGGGGTCGGCCTTCAGCGCCGCGGTCGGGTCGATCCAGTCCAGCGCCTGCAGGTGGTAGAAGTGCACGACATGATCGTGGACGAACAGCGCCGCGGCGATGATCTCACGCAGTAGCCGGGCGTTGCGCGGCGGGACCGCGCCGACGGCGTCCTCGACGGCCCGCACCGAGGCCAGCGCGTGCACGGTGGTGCAGACACCGCAGATCCGCTGTGCGAACAGCCAGGCGTCCCGCGGGTCCCGGCCTTCGACGATCGTCTCGATGCCGCGCCACATCGTCGAGGACGCGTACGCCTCGGTGACCCGGCCGGCGTCTACCTGCACCTCGACGCGCAGATGACCCTCGATCCGGGTCACCGGGTCGATAACCAGCCGGCTCATGTCGCCTGACCGCCTTTACCGTCGGCATCGGGTTGCGCGGCAACCGCTGCGTCCGAAACATCCTCGGCTGGGCTGGCTGGGCTGGCTGGGCTGGCTGGGCTGGCTGGGCTGGCTGGGCTGGCTGGGCTGGCTGGGCTGCCTGCACGGGCCGCGGCCACCCGGTGTTGGATGACCTTTCCGACGCCGTGCGCCGCGAAGCCGGTCGCGGTCGCCGCGAGAACACCCAGACCGATCCTGTCGGCCGTGAGGCTGAAGTCCCGGGTCGCCACGTGCGGGAGCCGGTCGTAAAAGGGCGACATCGTGTCCCAGAAAGCGGGCTCGGAACATCCCACGCAGCCGTGCCCGGCCGCCACCGGCCAGGACGTGCCGCCGTTGTAACGGACACTGGGACAGTTGTGGAATGTGCTCGGCCCCTTGCAGCCGAGTCGGTACAGACACCAGCCCTTACGGTGGCCCTCGTCGCCCCATTCCTGGGCGAACTGGCCTGCGTCGAAGTGGCCGCGACGCGCGCAGGTGTCGTGGATGCGTTCCCCGTAGGCGAACAGCGGGCGGCCGAAACCGTCCCGGGCCGGGAATGCACCGAAGGTCAGATAGTGGACGATCGTAGCGGTGAGGTTGTCGGCGTTGACCGGGCAGCCGGTCAGGTTGACGACCTCGACCCCGCCGACGACATCCTCGACGCGGACCGCGCCGGTCGGGTTGGGGCCGGCCGCGGGGATCCCGCCGAACGCCGAGCAGGTGCCGACGTTGATGATCCCGGCCGCGCCGCGCACGCAGCTGTTCAGTATCTCCTCAGCCGATCGGCCCCCAATCGTGCACGACCCCGGGATGCCGATCGGCACCGAGCCCTCGACGACGACCAGATGCCCGCCCCGCGCCACCGCCTTGTCGCGGGCCTTCTCGGCGTCGACGCCGGCAGCCGCCATGACGGTCTCGTGATAATCGAGCGAGATCATCCCCAGGATGAGATCGGCGACGGACGGATTGCGCGAGCGCAGAAACGCCTCGCTGTCACCGGCGCAGTCCTGGAACTCCAGCCACACGACGGCGGGGCGGCCGACCCTGTCCAGCGCGGCGGCGACCCGGGGAGCGAACTGGGGCGGCAGTGCGAGGGTGGCGACCACCCCCGCACAGAACTTCAGGATCGACCGCCGCTGCACCCCGGCCTCGGTGAGCCGCGCGGACAGCGAACCCTCCGACGCCCCGCCCCAGACCCCGTCGCCCGGCGGTGACGTTCCGTGTGCCTCGCCCGCCGAAACCGCCCCATAGCTGCCGTTCATGGCTTGCCTCCCACCGGGCTTCAACTGGATGTCGGGTGCCGCCGTGTTCGAATGCACGTTCGCAGGCGTCACAACGCAGGCGCTGGTCGGCCGGCGGCCGCACGATCATGGTGCTCGTCGTACGGCCTGCGGCCGGTGGCCGGCGGCCTTTAGAAATCTAGGCCGGGGCGTCACGGGATCTGAGCGGTCTGATCGATGACCGGGCCGAAAGCCACGCGATCATGGATCCTTTCGCGCCGCCAGCGGGCCAGGAGGGTCGGGATTCACAGGTCTTCCCGGCCGCCTCGACGGGTCGCCGGACCCTTGTCCGCCGTGACGCACGGCAACAAGACTGACGGACATGAGCCGGCTCGACGACCGCTACAACCTCGCAGACCGGGCCGACCGAACCGATCACGCAGCGGCTGCGGCTGCGGCTGCGGCTGCGGCTGCGGCTGCGGCTGCGGCTGCGCCGGCGCCGGCGCCGGGCGCGGTCCAAGGGCGGGTGGCCCACCGGCTCGAGGTCCACGGGACCGTGCAGGGAGTCGGCTTCCGTCCGTTCGTCTACCGCCTCGCGACCAGCCTCGGGCTGGATGGCTGGGTGCGCAACGACGACGGCCGGGTCGTGGTCGAGGCCGCCGGCCCGCCGCTCGCGCTCGCCACCCTGGCGTCCCGGCTGCGAACCGACGCCCCTGCGCTGGCCCGGGTGCGCGAGGTCCACGTCACCGACCTGGCCGGCGGCATTGCGCACCCGCGGCCGCGCTCGGGCTTCCGGGTCGGGATGTCGACGGACCGGTCAACCGCGCCAACCCCCGCCACCGGAGTCCGCGAGGTTCCGGCCGACGTCGCCACCTGCCCGGCCTGCCTGGCCGAACTGTTCGACCCGGCCGACCGCCGGTACCGGTACCCCTTTGTCAACTGCACCGACTGCGGACCCAGGGCCACGATCGTCGACACCCTCCCCTACGACCGCGCGCGGACGACGATGAGCGCGTTCCCCATGTGCGGCGACTGCGCGCGCGAGTACGCCGATCCGGCGGACCGGCGGTTGCATGCCGAGCCGATCGCGTGTCCCCGATGCGGCCCCCGGCTCGCCTGGTGGGCGCCCCCGCCGCCCGCGCCGACAAGCGGTGTGGATGCGCTGGCCGCGGCGGTGGCGATGATCGACAGTGGCGGCACCGTGGCGCTCAAGGGACTCGGCGGCTATCAGCTCGTCTGCGACGCGACCAACGACGAGGCGCTCGCCCGGTTGCGGACCCGCAAACACCGCCCCACCAAGCCGTTCGCGGTCATGGTGGCCAGTCTGGACGCGGCGCGGATGCTTGCCCACATCGACACTGCCGAAGCCGACCTGTTGACGTCGGCCGCGCGGCCGGTGGTACTCCTGCGGCGCGCAAACGATTACACCAGTGCCAGTGCCAGCGCAGGGACTCTTGCGCACGCGGTCGGGCCGGGTGCCGGGCTGCTCGGGCTGTTCCTGCCCGCCACGCCCCTGCACCACCTGCTCCTCGCCGACCTGGGCAGGCCACTCGTCGTCACCAGCGGAAACGTCTCGGGCGAACCGATCGCGATCGACGACGACGACGCCCGGGACCGCCTCGCCGCGATGGCCGACGGGTTTCTCAGCCACGACCGAGCCATCCGCTCCCACTACGACGACTCGGTCGTCCACGTCGTCGCGGGGCGCGGATCGATGATTCGGCGCGCTCGTGGTTACGCACCGCGACCACTGCGCCTCCCCATCGGGGCCGGCGAACCATTGCTCGCCGTCGGCGCGCAGCTCAAGCACACCTTCACCCTGGCCGAAGGGACGACCGCGGTCGTCGGGCCGCACACGGGCGAGCTCTCCCAACAGCCCACGATGGTGGCCTTCGAGCGCAACCTGGCGCACCTGTGTGCGATGACCGGCATCGCCCCGCGCATCATCGTCCACGACCCGCATCCCGGCTACCTTTCCACCGCCTACGCGCTGGCACACGGTGCGGGCCGGCGGATCGCAGTGGCGCATCACCATGCGCACGTGGCGTCCTGCGCCGCCGAACACGCCGTCACCGGCCCCTTCATCGGTGTCGCCTACGACGGCCTGGGCCTGGGCGATGACGGCACGCTGTGGGGCGGCGAGGTGCTGGTCGCCGACCTCGTCTCCTATCGGCGGGTGGCGCGGTTCGGCCGGGCGCCGTTGCCCGGCGGTGCCGCAGCGCTGCGCCGTCCCGCTCGGGTGGCGCTGGGCTACCTGTTCGGCCTGGAACCGCTCACGGACGAGTCCGGCAACGAGTGGTCCCGCGCAGCCGACCTGGAGCTCGCCGCGCCGTTCCTGGACCGCCTGAGCGACCGCGAGGTGTCCGTGGTCTCCCGGATGATCGCGCGCGGCGTGAACTGCCCGGTCGCATCCAGCGCGGGTCGGCTGTTCGACGCCGCAGCCGCGCTGCTCGGCCTGTGTGACGAGGTCACCTACGAAGGCGAAGCCGCCGCCGCCCTGGAAGCCGCCGCGCTCGAAGCCCCAGCCGGTGTGCCCACCGGTGACGTCGAGTTGCCGTGGCGAATCATCCGCCATACCGGTCTGCTCGTCTACGACCCGCGCCCGACGTTGCGGGCCCTGTTGGAAGGACTGCACAGCCATGTCGCCGTCGGCGTCCTCGCCGCCCGGTTCCACGCCACGATCGTCGCGGTCACCGTCGCCCTGTGCACCGATGTCGCACGACGCCACCGGTTGCGGACGGTCTGCCTGTCCGGCGGGGTGCTGCACAACCAGCTACTTGCCGGGGCACTCCCCCCGGCGCTGGCGGGCGTCGGCCTCATCCCGCTGCTCAACGAACAGGTCCCGGCGGGCGACGGCGGCGTGAGTTACGGCCAGGCCGCGGTGGCCGCAGCCCGGCTGAGGGAGGACTGAGCCCGGTGTGTCTCGGGGTGCCCGGCCGCGTCGTGACGACGACCGATGTCGCCGGCCTGCTCATGGGCACGGTCGACTTCGGCGGTGTGACCCGCGAGGTCTGTCTCGGCTACGTCCCCCAGGCGCGGGTGGGTGACTACGTCATCGTCCATGTCGGCTTCGCCATCAGCCTCGTGGACGAGGCCGAAGCCCACCGCACGCTTGCGATCCTGCGCTCGATGGGGGCACTCGACGAGGAGCTGGGAGCCGACGGGCAGCTGGGAGCCGAACAGCGATGAGGTACCTCGACGAGTACCGCGACCCGACGCTCGCGCGGGGGCTGCTCGCGGCGATCCACACGGTGACGTCGAAGCCCTGGACCCTGATGGAGGTGTGCGGAGGCCAGACCCACACGATCGTCCGCCAGGGCATCGACGAGCTGCTACCCGCGGGGATCCGGATGATCCACGGACCTGGTTGTCCCGTCTGCGTGACGCCGCTGGAACTCATCGACAAGGCACTGGCCGTCGCCGGACGTCCCGAGGTCATCCTCACCTCCTACGGCGACATGCTCAGGGTCCCCGGGACGAGCACCGACCTGCTGGCGATGCGCGCCCGCGGCAGCGACGTCCGCGTCGTCTACTCACCGCTGGACGCCGTCCGCATCGCCGTCGAGCGCCCCGACCGCGAGGTGGTCTTCTTCGCCGTCGGATTCGAGACGACGGCGCCGGCGAACGCCATGGCGGTGCTGCGCGCCCACGCGCTCGGCCTGCCCAACTTCAGCGTTCTGGTCAGCCACGTGCTCGTCCCACCGGCGATGACCACGCTGCTGGACGCGCCGGACTGCCAGGTGCAGGCATTCCTGGCCGCCGGCCACGTCTGTGCGGTCATGGGATGGACGCAGTACGAGCCGCTGTCGGAGCGCTACCACGTCCCGATCGTGGTGACCGGGTTCGAACCGCTCGACATTCTGGAAGGCATCCTCATGGCCGTACGCCAGCTCGAAGAAGGCCGCGCGGAGGTGGAGAACCAGTACGTCCGCGCCGTGCACCGGGCCGGGAACATCGCGGCGCAGGACGCCATCCGGCGCGTGTTCACAATTCGTGACCGGATGTGGCGGGGTATCGGCACCATCCCGATGAGCGGTTTCGCGTTCACCGACGAGTTCACCGACTACGACGCCGAGACGCGCTTCGCCGTGGCCGGGTTGACCACCCGGGAACATCCGGCCTGCATCGCCGGAAACATTCTCACCGGGACGCGCCTACCCACCGACTGCGCGGCGTACGGCACTGTGTGCACGCCGCGTACGCCGCTGGGCGCACCGATGGTGTCGACCGAGGGGACCTGCGCCGCCTTCCACAATGCCGGCCGAACGCAGACCGACCGAGCTCCGGCAGACCAGGCTCAGACCGGGGCGCTGTCGACGACGGTCGCGAGCTCGTCGTGACCGCCACTGACCTGACCAGCACTGACCTGACAGGCGCCAGCTGTCCGTTGCCCCTGACGGAGACCGAGAGGATCATGCTCGGTCACGGCAGCGGCGGGCAGCTGTCCGCCGAGCTCCTGCGCGACGTCCTCCTACCGGCCCTCGGCGCAGGCGCAGGCACAGGCACAGCGGACGGCGTCCCCGAGGACGCGGCCCTGCTTGACATCGACGGCACCCCAGTGGTGATGAGCACCGACTCCTTCGTGGTGAGCCCGGTCTTCTTCCCCGGCGGCGACATCGGCTCACTCGCCGTGCACGGCACCGTGAACGACCTGGCGATGATGGGCGCCACCCCGCTGGCCCTGGCCGTCGCCTACGTCATCGAGGAGGGCTTCGCCCTGGCGGACCTGCGGCGGGTGACTGCCTCGCTCGGCGCGGCCGCGGCAGCCGTCGGCGTCCCGGTCGTCACCGGGGACACCAAGGTCGTGGGTCGCGGCGCCGCGGACGGGATCTTCGTGACGACCACCGGCATCGGTCGCCGGCTGCCCGGCGCACGGGTGTCAGCCGGGTTCGCACGATCCGGGGATGTCGTCGTCCTGTCCGGTCCCGTCGGCGCCCACGGCAGCGCCATCCTGAGTGCGCGCGAAGGTCTCGGCTTCGAGTCCGACATCGCCTCCGACAGCCGTCCCCTGCACCGCCTGGTCACGGCCATGGTGGCCAGCGGCGGTCCGGGGATTCACGCGATGCGCGACCCCACCCGCGGCGGCGTGGCATCGGCGCTGAACGAGATCGCCGCGGCGTCCCGGGTCGGAATCGAGATCGCGGAGAACGCCGTGCCCGTCCCGCCCATGGTCGCCGCCGCATGCGACCTGTTCGGCCTGGACCCGCTGCATGTCGCCAACGAAGGATGTCTTGTCGCCGTCATCGCGCCCGATGTCGCCGACGCCGTGCTGGCCACGATGCGCTCCCTGCCCGAGGGCCGGCACGCCACCCGCCTCGGCGAGGTCGTCGCAGCCCATCCCGGTCGGGTCGTCATGCGCACCCTGCTGGGCGGCACCCGCATCGTTGACATGCTCGTCGGCGAACAACTCCCCCGCATCTGCTGACCCCGACATCCGGACGCGGCGAGCAACCCTACCGCCCGTAGGCCATCATGATGTCCTCTTGCCTGCCAGGCGTACATGATCGGCACAACAACACTCGACGTCACCGCAGAATAAATCCCAGGAGCGATTTGAACCGCTCGGCGTCTTGATGTGACCGAGATTGACGATCTTCTCAAAGATCTCGGGCGCGTCGGACTCCCGATAGCGCCGGGCACCCATGGAGACCTCGTGCGTCAGTATCTTCTTCGGGTCACCGAAAGAGCCGGTGTCCTTCCCCTGCCGCTTGGCCGGCACGTTCCAGGAGGAGACAAATGTTTCCAGCGAATTCGGAAAGAGCAACAACCAGGCTTCCATCTCAGAGATCGACAAGACATAGTGGGCCGTACCCAACTCCGTCACCAACGCCCGACAAACCCTGGCCTGAATCTCCGCGACGCCCTCCCCGTCCACAGAGTCCAGGTCCTCGTGCACGAAAACGCAGGCGAGATCGGCCCTTTCACGGACGGCCCGGGCACGGGCCTTCCGGGCAAGAACGGCGACCCGGTCAGCCAGATTGGCTTCGGTAGCAAGCCTGAGTCGAACACTGTCGCTGATCTCGACAACACGGACGCGCATCTGCGGGCAGAGTGCTTCCAGTAGGATCCGTAGGCTACGACGGTCGTTGCCATCCTCACCAGCTACAACCACGACCGGATTCCGGGTCGCGCGAACACCGGTGCCGCGGCTCACAGGTCTCCCCCCAACGCTCCGGAGAACCACAGCTCACCGAGAGGCAGACCTTCACTCGCCGCTACGATCTCTCGAACCCTGTCGACGGAAACAGCCGGGATTGCCGAGGATCCGTCGTCGCGGCGTTCGCAGACAATAAGCTCCTCCGGCTTCAACCGGTCGGCGAAGGCCGGAGAATGTGTGGCGATGAGAAGCTGGGTGCGCTCACTCGCCTCCCGCAGCCGGTCGACCAGCAGTTCCAGCGCCTGCGGATGCAGACCGTGGTCAATCTCCTCGATACAGGTGAGGGCAGGAGGCTCAGGATCATACAGCAGGGCCAGCAAGCCCAGCAGGCGAATGGTCCCGAAAGAGGCGTCCGCGAGCTGGGTCGGACGCCGAAGTCCTCGCTCATGAAGCACCACGACGACCTCGCGTGCCGCGCCCGACGGATAGTCGAAGTCAATACCCTCAAGCTGGGGCAGCACCTTGACGGCATCCGACTCCAACCGGAGCCACGCGTCCTCATCTCGATCACGAATGGTCAACAGAAAAGCCGCCAGGTTTGCCGCGTCATGCTCCAACGACTCGTGCCGGGTGCGCGGAAAGCGCGAAGGAAGCCGCGCCTCGTCGACACGCACATCGAAGACACGGAACGATGCCAATCGGTTGGAAAGAGCAGCGACCTCCGCGCCGCCCTCATCCTCGGACAGGCGAGGAAGGGTGGACAGACCACTACTCATCCGACGGATACCGAAGGTCCGCTCGGGTGACTCCTGGAGATCCTTGTCGATCTGCACGACGGCAGCCTTCTCACCGCTGATCGCAATCCGTCGGCCACGCCCCAGCGTGCGCTTGAACTGGAACGACTCGCTGCGCGACAGCGGCGATTCACCGGATTTCACGGTCAGGCGTTCGATCGCGAGCTGGTACTCGTCGGGAGATGTCAGGCTGCTGTACTGAGTCCAGGTCGCCTTGAGATTGATCCGGATGGATGCCGGCGTTCGGTCGCCGCCCTGGAACACCACCTCGTCGAAGCCACCGCGCGCATCGAGTGCGGGCTCCAGGTCGCTATTGATCACGTCGGCCAGAAAGCGGAACACCTCCAGGACGTTGGTCTTGCCGGCGCCGTTCGGCCCGGCCAGAACGTTGAGCGGCCCCAGCGGAAGCGAGACCTTCCGCAGGCTGCGGTAGTTCTCCACTTCCAGCTCGATCAGTCGCCTGTCCATGCCACCTCCTCGCTACGATCATCCTCGGCCCCGGACCCGGACCCCATTCGGGCCTCCGAGCGCACGGAAAAAGTCATGATCGCACGCTCTTCGGCCTACTGGTCACAGCTCGAACAGGGTGTCGAGGCCGGGTCGAAGATGTGTTCCGCGGAACGCGCCCGGTGGGCACGGGCCCGCTCGTCGTTGGACACCGCAGCCCACAGCGGGCGGGTCGGCATGGCGCGACCAGCGGATGGTTCAGGTGGGCGTGCGCAGAGGGTGACGGAAGGCGCCGGCGCGAGACACTGGTGACTGTGTACGAGCCGTACCCGGCCGAGTGGTCGGCCGACGTCCGCAGGAGCCGGTAGTGCGTTGTGACGCCTGCGACAATGGCGAGATCCGTCCCTACGCCGAAACGGCTGCCGCAGCCTGACGAGGATGTGGCGCAGTGTGCGGTAGTTCTCCACTGCCAGCTCGATCAGTCGCCCCCGTGACGACGGCCGCGGCAGCGACCACAATGGGGGTGACCGGGACGACCGATGGCAGGGGACGCTCCATGACGAAGACCGGCTACACCCACATCACCCTGCTGATCGACCGGTCAGGCTCGATGATGGCGATCCGCGACGACGCCGAGGGCGGCATCCGGTCGTTCATCGCCGAGCAGGCCGCCGTGCCCGGGCAGGCGACGATCAGCCTCTACCAGTTCGACCACGACTACGAGAAGGTCTTCGGCGCGATCCCGATCGGCGAAGCCCCGGAATATCGGCTGGTCCCGCGGGGCTCCACCGCGCTGCTCGACGCCCTCGGCAGGTCCATCGCGGACACCGGGGAGTTCCTCGGCAGCCTTCCCGACGAGCAGCGTCCGGCGACGGTCGTCTTCGCCGTCGTCACCGACGGCCAGGAGAATTCCTCCAAGGAATGGACCCTCGAGCAGGTCAAAAATACGATCAGCAGGCAGACGAACACCTATGGCTGGCAGTTCGCGTTCCTGTCCGCCGACCTCAAGGCGGTTGCCGACGCCCGGCAGATGGGCTTCGCCCCGGCAGCGGCCGCGAGTTACAGCCCGGACGGCGACGGTGTCGGCGTCGCCTACGCAAGCCTGTCCCGATCGGTTTCGCGGACCCGGGCGAGCGGCGCACCGCTGGACCTGTCGGACTCGTAGGGTTCGGACTCGTAGGGTGTCGCCCACGGGCATGGCGCACGGCCACATCTACACTGCCGGTCGTGCCCTATACGCCCCCAGCGAGGGTGCCACGATCGGGACCGACGCGCCGCCCGGCCGCACCCGCCGTCCCCGCGGCCCTCGTCCCCGCGTCGGAGATCGACGACGACGGGGCGTACACACGACGAGTCTTCGACGGCTGCGATCTGGCGGGCACCCAGGCCGAGTCCATCGAACTGGAGGGCTGCCGCATCACCGGCACGGACTTGAGCGGTTCGCGGTTGACCCGGGCGATGCTGACCGACGTCGTCATCGAGCGGTCGAGCCTGGCGAACCTGCGGGCCACGAGTTCCTCGCTCGTCCGGGCGGAGATCACGACCTGTCGGATGACGGGATGGTCCTGGTCCGGCGGGCGGCTGCGGGACGTGACCCTGCGTGACTGCCGAGTGGATCTGGCGAACTTCCGGTCCACCGCGATAAGCAACTCCCTGTTCGAGGGCTGCAACCTTAAACGGGCGGACTTCTACGGCGCCGACCTTCGTGGGGCGACCTTCGAGGACTGTGATCTGACCGGCGCGCAGTTCGCCAAGGCGCAGATGGACGGCGCCCGGCTCGTCAACTGCGTGCTCGTCGAGGTGAACGGGGTCGAGAGCATGAGCGGAGCGGCGGTGTCCAGCCGGGACATCGCGGCACTGGCCTACGCCCTCGCCGGTGCGCTGGGCATCAGCGTCACCGAGAACGACTGATCGCCGAGCACGGCCAGTCCCCGTCGAGTCCCTGTTGCCGGTCGCTCTTCTTGCCGGTCGCTCGTATCGCCTGCGGCCTCGCCATGATGTGCCCTGGTCCCCCTGCGTTCGATGGCTGTTCCCCGGGGCGTCGATCGCGCAGGCGATAGTGAGCGCCACACGCAGTGGGGAGGAGCGTCGTGGGTGAATTCGTGTTGGACCGGCGGTTGGCGCTGACCGGGGCAGCAGCAGCAGGCGCGGTGCTGTTGACGGGCGTGGCGGCCCGTCCGGCGGCCGCATCCTGGAACGAGCCGGAGACAACGACCGGCGACCAGGCTGCGGCGGAGACCGCAGCACCGTTTCTTCTAGGCGTCGCCAGCGGAGACCCGTTGCCAGACGGGGTCATCCTGTGGACGCGGCTGGTCCGCGACGTCTACGACGCCGGATCGATGCCGTCGCGGCCGATCACGGTGGCCTGGCAGGTCGCGCACGACAGGCGGTTCCACCGCCTGGCGGCCGCCGGGGTCACCCGGGCGCTGCCCGAGCTCGCGCATTCGGTCCACGTGGACGTGCGCGGGCTGGAGCCCGGCCGCGACTACTTCTACCGTTTCCGCGCGGGTGGCCAGCTCAGCCCGGTCGGACGTACCCGGACCGCACCGGCCTGCTCCGCCGACCCGCAGCTGCTGCGGCTCGGCGTGGTCAACTGCCAGGACTTCCAGAACGGCTACTGGCCGACGTTCTGGGGACTCGCCGACGAGGACCTCGACGTCGTGTTCCACCTGGGTGACTACATCTACGAGTACGACCCGAAGAGCCGCTTCCCCGATCGGGCACACGTCGCCCCGCAGACCCCGGGTCTGGACCAGCTGTCCACGCTGGCCGACTATCGCAACCGGCACGCCCAGTACAAGGGTGACCCCGCGCTGCGGGCAGCCCACGCCGTGGCGCCCTGGGTGGTCACCTGGGACGATCACGAGACCGAGAACAACTACGCGGGCTTCGTCGACGAGATCGACGACACCGGTGCGAAGAAGCAGACGCCCGAGGAGTTCCGGCGGCAGCGCGCCGCGGCGTACCAGGCGTACTACGAACACATGCCGATCCGCGCCGACCTGCGCCCCGGCTCGGCCTCGATGCGCATCTACCGCCGCTTCGACTTCGGGCGGCTCGCCCGGATCAACGTGCTCGACACCCGGCAGTACCGCACCGACCAGCCGGGCGGTTTCCCCGGCGACTTCGGTCTGGAGTCGGCGGGCCGGTTGAACACGGCGGGCACCCTCACCGGCGACGTCCAGGAGCAGTGGCTCACCCGGGGCCTGACCAGCTCGCCGACCCGGTGGAACGTCATCGCCCAGCAGACCATGATGAGCCGCACCCGCTTCCCCAACCCGACGGGGGTGCCACCCACCATCGTCGACCTGGACCAGTGGGACGGCTACGCCCCAGCGCGGGAGCGGCTGCTGCGGCTGCTGGCCGACGCTCATGTGGCCAACCCGGTGGTCCTGTCCGGTGACATCCACTCCACCTGGTTCAGCGACCTCAAAGTGGACTTCGACGACCCCGCCTCGCCGGCCGTCGCCGTGGAGTTCGTCAGCACGTCGATCAGCTCGGACTTCCCGGTCGCCTTCGACGCGCCGATCAAGCAGGTCAACCCGCTGCTCAACCCGCACGTTCGCTACTTCAACGGGCTCAAGCACGGTTACCTGCGCTGCGAGGTGACGCCTGGTACGTGGCGGACCGACGTGCGGGTGGTCGACACCATCGACGTCCGCGACGCCCCCGTCCGTACCGACGTCTCGTTCGCCGTGCAGGCGGGCACTCCGGGCCTTATGGCGCTCTGAACCACGCGGGTCAGGACACGACCCAGCCACGCGCCCGGGCGAGATCGGTGAGACGCTGGCGGATCTGGCCGATCTGACTACCGGTCAAGGTCGGGACACCTTCGATCAGGGTCTCGGTCAACACATGCTGAAACTCGGCGGTCGTCAGAACATCACACATCTCGTCGTCGTCGGTGCCCGAACCGGCGGCGTTCGAGCCCGGGGTACGCGGCCAGAACGGACCGACCGCCGCCCGGTCGACAAGACGAACGGCCGAAGCCTTCAGGCCCTTGTCGCCCTCTTCCGCCTTGAACTCGACAAGTGCCCCGGGCCGGAACAGGTGCTTTTCGTCCTGCAGGTCGTTCACATGCATGAAGATGTCATCGCCGCCCTCATCGGGCGAGATGAAGCCGTAGCCACGAATGCCATCGAACCGCACGATTCTGCCAGTACCCACCGCATCAACCTCTACATCGGGGCGAACGTCCCAGACCATGGGACCGCACGCACATTGCCAGTTGAACCCAACCAAGTCAACCGCTGACGCACCGGAGACAGCAAATGATCATCTAGCTGATAGCGGCCCGAGCGGGGACGGTACGCGACAGCCGGCCGACGGCAGCAGGGCCTGTCAGTCGCATCGGGGTTGGTCAGCCACATCAGGCCAGGTCCTACGGCCTGGCACGGCTAGGCTGAGAGGTCAGCTGCCCCGGCCGCGACCGACCGATCGACGGCCAGTCGCACCGGCGCCTGCCCACCGCGACCGAAGGGGTCTCGTGACCGACCGCTGGATCCACCTTGACGGCTGTGCCAACGCCCGCGACCTCGGGGACCTGCCCACGACGGCCGGTGGTTCGACCAGGCGCGGGCTCCTGATCCGCTGCGACACCGTACAGCAGCTCACGGTGGACGCCACGAACGTACTGATCAATGAGTTCGGTCTGCGCACGGTACTCGACCTGCGTACACCCAAGGAGGCAGCGGCCGAGGGCCGCGGGCTGCTCGCGGAGACCGAGGTCGGATACCATAACACGGCGTTCATACCCGACCTCTACCTTGTGCCCGGTGACCCCGAACACAAAGTGATCGTCGAGCAGCGGTCCAAGCGGGAAACCGTCGAACACTACCTGGACTATCTGACCCGCCCCGCCAGCGCGGTCCCGACCGCCCTGCGGCTACTCACCCAGCCGGCCGAACTGCCGACCCTGTTCCACTGCGCGGCGGGCAAGGACCGCACCGGCGTACTTGCCGCGCTCGTCCTGGACATCGTCGGAGTACGGCGCGAGGCCATCGTCGACGACTATGTGATGACCAACGAGCGGCTACCGCAGATCAAGACACGGCTCAGCGCGATGCCGACCTACAGCCGGAGCGCGCGCAGCGACATCGGTTGCCGTCCCGAGACCATGGTGACGTTCTTCGAAACCCTCGACCAGCGCTGGGGCGGCGCGGCCGGCTGGGCACTCGGTCACGGCATCACCCAGGCCGAGCTGGACGTTCTGCGCAAGACGCTCGTCGACTGACGCCCCGTCAGCCGCGATCCGGCGCCGACCACTAAGATCGCCCGACGGACTTTCGAGGTTTGTACGCCGAAATCACCCTCGTCGATCATACAAACCTCGAAAGATCACCTCAGCTGGCCGACGGTGTCGGAGTCGGAGTCGGTGACGGTGTACGCCCACGGCGGACGGCCGACCGGGAAGGTCAGTTGCCGCTCCTGTGTTGCTACGGCTGTAACTGTGTAATCGTTACAGGCGTTCAGGATGCCGCCGGGCGCGCGATCGGGGCCCAGTTCGCGCGCCCGGCGGCACCAGGGGCGCAGGAGCACGTTCGGGAGGCCGGGATGACTGATCCATTGGATGCCTACTCGCAGGTGGTGACTCAGGTTGCCGCCGCCATCTCGCCGTCGGTCGCAAGCCTGCGGGTGCGGACGCGTCGCGGCGAGGGAGCCGGCTCCGCCGTCGTCTTCACCGACGACGGCTTCCTGCTCACCTCCGCCCATGTTATCGACGGCGGGCCGCCGGCCGGGGAAACGGGCGTCGGGGTGGGTACGGCGGAGTTCACCGACGGTACGGAGAGCCTGGTGGACGTGGTGGGCGCCGATCCGTTGTCCGACCTCGCCGTGTTGCGCGCCCGCAGCGCCACCCCGCCGCCGGCCACCCTCGGCGACGCGGCCACACTCGTCGTCGGTCAACTGGTCGTCGCGGTGGGCAACCCGCTGGGCCTGACAGGCAGCGTCACCGCAGGAGTGGTCAGTGCGCTCGGTCGATCGCTCCCGACCCGGGCCGGCGCCACGGTCCGCATCATCGACGAGGTGATCCAGACCGACGCCGCCCTCAATCCGGGTAACTCCGGAGGCGCTCTGGCCGATGCGAACGCCCATGTCATCGGCGTGAACACGGCCGTCGCCGGGATCGGGCTCGGGCTCGCCGTTCCGGTCAACGCCACTACCCGCCGCATCCTCGCCGCGCTCATGCGCGACGGTCGGGTGCGACGGGCCTACCTCGGGGTCGCCAGTGCTCGGGCACCGCTGCCGCCACGACTGGCCGAGCGGTTCGGCCGCCGGCACGGGGTCCGGCTGGCCGAGGTCGTGGTGGATAGCCCGGCCGGGCAGGCCGGCCTGTTCACCGACGATCTGGTGCTCTCGGTCGCCGGGCAGCCGGTCGCCGCACCCGGGGACCTCCAGCGGCTCATGACCGAGGAGACCATCGGAAACCCGATCGAAGTGACCGTGTGGCGACGTGGCGCGCTCGTCGATGTCATCGTCGTCCCTCGGGAACTGGCGCTCACCTGAGCGGGACGGCCATCACCTGGACGCCCCGCCCGGCAACGCACCGCCGGGCGCGGACATCGTTACCATCTGGCGATGACCGTGCCCGTGCGATCGACCAGCGGCCCGTCGTCCACCGGACGCGGCCGGTACCCGACCACCGCCGACGGCGGGGGTAAGGGCACCGGCCCGCACGACGACGACCGCCTCGACCCGGTATTCGTGGCCACGTTGCGAACCTCGATAACCAAGCTCGCGCGCTCGCAACGGGCCGAACGCCAACGGGACCCGCGGGCGTTGCCATTCAGCCTGATCTCAGCCCTTTCCACTCTGCAACGAATGGGGCCGCTGACACCGACACAACTCGCCCGTCTCGAAGGTGTCCGGAAACCATCGATGACACGCGCGCTGGCAACGCTGATCGAAGGGGGTCTGGCAATCAAGGAAAACGACGAGTACGACGGTCGCCAGTTCATCGTGCGGATTTCCGACAAAGGTCTCAGCGCCGTTGCGGAGTCCCGGCGCGTCGTCGACGACTGGTACTCCCGGCGCCTTTCCCAGCTGAGCCGGCAGGATCTGGCGGACCTCATGCGCGCCGGGGGCGCACTCGCGCGACTCGCCGACGAGACGAGCTGAGCCGGGCGCTCTACAATCATGGGAGCAGGTCACGGACGATGACGATCATCGACGCATGGCTGCAACATCCGACGCTGCGTTTCCTTCAGGACGACATGTTCGCATCGCTGCACCGCTGGACAGGCGCGCAGAATCCGACCGTGGCACCTCCGCTGGAGCATACGATCGCCGCGATGGACCAGGCTGGCGTCGAACGCGGTCTGATCTGTGCCTGGGTCGGCCCGTGCGGGCCGCTGATCTCCAATGACGAGGTCGCCGGTTTCGTCGCCAGATTCCCCGACCGGCTGACCGGGGTGGCGGCGGTCGACCTTCGCTACCCGATCGCCGCCGTTCGCGAACTTCGGCGAGCCGTTCACGACCTGGGTCTGCGGGCGCTGCGGGTCGTACCGTGGCTGTGGGCGCTACCTCCCAACGACCGTCGTTACTATCCGCTGTTTGTCGAGTGCGTCGAGCTGGGGATCCCGTTCTGCACCCAGGTCGGCCACACCGGACCCCTGCGGACCTCGGAGACGGGCAGGCCGATCCCCTACCTCGACGACGTGGCCCTGGAGTTTCCCGAGCTGGTGATCGTCGGTGGGCACATCGGCCATCCGTGGACCACCGAGATGATCGCCCTGGCCTCGAAGTACCCGAACGTCCACATCGACACCTCCGCCTACGCCACCCACCGCTACCCGACCGAACTGGTCGAGTACATGCGCGGGCGCGGGCGCAGCAAGGTGCTGTTCGGCTCCAACTTTCCGATGATCACACCAGGCCGGGCACTGGACGGCCTGGCCGACCTCGACCTCGACCCGCAGGCACGGGAACTGTTCCTGGCTGGCAACGCCCGACGGGTGTTCGCGATCTGAGTGCGCTCGGCGATCTGGCGAAGATCAACCGGATATACCCTAATGTTCCGGAAACGGCTCACTGTCACCCTGGCATGCGACCAGAGCTGGAACCAGTCCGGGACCGACATGGGACCGGTCTGAAGCTATGGAGAGGACACCGTTGCGGATCGCGTTGCTGTCGTACCGCAGTCTCCCCACCTGCGGCGGTCAAGGCGTGTACGTCCGGCATCTCTCCCGCGAACTCGTCACGCTGGGTCATCAGGTCACGGTGCTGACCGGGCCGCCCTACCCGCTGCTCGACTCCGGGGTCGACCTGCGCACCCTGCCCAGCCTTGACCTGTACGCCACGTCCGACCCGTTCCGCTGGCCGTCCCCACGGGAGCTACGCACCGTCGCCGACATCGTCGAATTCGGCCTGATGCGCACCGGCCAGTTCTCCGAGCCGCTGGCGTTCAGCATCCGGGCCGCTCGCGCCCTGGGGCCGAGCGCGGGCCGCCCACCCCACTTCGACATCGTGCATGACAACCAGGGCCTCGGTTACGGACTGCTCGCGCTACGCCGGGCGCTGCGCCCGCACGGGGTTCCGGTCGTGGCGACCGTGCACCATCCGATCACGGTCGACCGACGCGTTGCGCTGGCGGCCGCGCCCGACCGGACCGCACGTATCGGCATCCGCCGCTGGTACTCCTTCCTCCCGATGCAGGCCCGGGTGGCACGCAGCCTCGACGGCATCGTCGTCCCGTCCCAGAGCTCCCGGCAGGAGATCATCACTGACATGGGGGTGGTACCGGAGCTCATCCGCACCGTCCCGCTCGGTGTCGACTCGGATGTCTTCCGGCCAGCCGGTGCCGGTGCCGGTGCCGGTGCCTCGGCCACGACACCGACGCCCGGTCGCATCGTCGTCGTCACCAGCGCGGACGTACCGCTGAAGGGACTGGGAGTGCTGCTGGAGGCGCTCGCGAAGGTTCGCGTCGAGCGCGCCGCCCATCTGATGTGCGTCGGGATGGCCCGGCCTGGTGGCGCCACCGCGCGCCAGGTCGAGGAGCTCGGCCTCGCCGACGTCGTGACGTTCCAGTCGAATCTCTCCGACGTCGACCTGGTCACACTGTTGCGGTCGGCGGAGCTCGCCGTGGTGCCGTCGCTGTACGAGGGCTTCAGCCTGCCTGCGGTCGAGGCGATGGCCTGTGGCCTACCGCTGGTGGTGACCACGGCCGGCGCGCTCCCGGAAGTGGTCGGGCCGGCAGGGCAGGCCGCCGAGCTCGTCGCGCCCGGGGACGCCGAGGCACTGGCCGCCGCGATCGGGCGGCTGCTGGACAACCGGGCGCTGCGCGCGCGGATGGGTGTCGCCGGGAGGCAGCGGGTGGAGGACCGGTTCTCCTGGCGGGCCGCGGCCAGCGCGACCGCGGCATGGTATTGCGAGCGGATCGACGCGGTCCGGTCCAGGCGCGATCACACGTCGGCGGCCGGCCCACGTCCATGTTGACGGTCGACTTCGACCGGTTCCCGGTCACCGGGGGATGCCGCCTGCTCGATCTGGGCTGCGGCACGGGCCGGCACAGTTTCGAGGCGTTCCGGCGCGGGGCGGACGTGGTCGCCCTCGACCATGCGACAGCTGAGGTCACCGGCGTGCGGCAACTGCTCGCCGCGATGGCCGCCCACGAGCCGGTAGGACCGCAAGCCCGGGGCGCCTGCGTGCGCGGGGACGCGCTGGCGCTGCCGTTCGCCGACTCGGCCTTCGACCGGGTCATCGCCGCGGAGGTCCTCGAACACATCCCGGACGATGTCGCCACCATGGCGGAGCTTGCCCGCGTGCTACGCCCGGGTGGGCTCGCCGCCGTCACCGTCCCCGCCTGGTTTCCCGAGAAGATCTGCTGGAGCCTTTCCCAGGCCTACCACAGCGTGGAAGGCGGGCATGTCCGCATCTATCGGAAACATGATCTACTGGACCGACTACGCGCCGCAGGGCTAGAGCCCGTCGACGAGCACACCGCCCATGCCCTGCACGCTCCGTACTGGTGGCTGCGCTGCCTGGTGGGGGTGCACAACGACGATCATCCCGCTACCCGGCTCTACCACCGGGTGCTGGTCTGGGACATGATGCGCCGGCCCTGGCCCACCCGCGTCGCCGAACGGATCCTCAACCCGCTGATCGGCAAGAGCGTCGTCCTGTACCTGCGCAAACCGGAGGTTTCGCGTGCGGCCGGCTGAATCCACACCGTTACTCGCCCCGGCCGCGATCGCCGAGACCGCGGACACCATCGCCGCCGTGCAGGAACCCGACGGCGCCATCCCCTGGTACCCCGGCGGACACACCGACCCGTGGGATCATCTTGAGTGTGCCATGGCGCTGCGGATCGCCGGCCGTCCAGACGCCGCGGACGCCGCCTGGGACTGGATCCGCCGTACCCAGCGGGCCGACGGATCGTGGGCGACCAGCTACGTCGCCGGCCAGATCAAGGACGAGTTCGCCGACAGCAACCAGTGCGCGTACGTGGCGACCGCTGCCTGGCACACCTGGCTCGCCACCGGCGACCGCGCATTCCTGCACCGGATGTGGCCGGTCGTGCGTGGGGCACTCGACTTCGTCGTGGCCCTGCAGGCCACCGGCGGCCAGATCTGGTGGGCCCGTTCGGCCAGCGGCGCCGCCTACCCCGAGGCGCTGCTCACCGGCTGCTCCAGCACCCTGCACAGCCTGCGCTGCGGACTCGGTATCGCCGCCCTCGTCGGCGAGACGCCGCCAGGCTGGGAGGCGGCCGCGGGCGCGCTGCGCCATGCCGTGGGCAACCATCCGGAGCGCTTCGCGGACAAGCGCCGCTGGTCCATGGACTGGTACTACCCGGTGATCGGCGGTGCGGTGCGTGGGTCGGCTGGCCGGGCCAGGCTGCGCAGCCGGTGGGACGACTTCGTCGTCGAGGGCCTGGGCGCCCGATGTGTGGCCGACCAGCCGTGGGTCACCGGTGCCGAAACCTGCGAGTTGGCGATCGCCCTGCACCTGGTCGGGGAGAGCGGGGCCGCGGCCACGCTGGTCCGCGACGTTCAACGCCTGCGGCACGTCGACGGCAGTTACTGGACGGGCTGGCAGTTCGCCGAAAGGGTGTACTGGCCCCAGGAGCAGAGCACATGGACGGCCGCAGCGGTCCTGCTCGCCGTCGACACCCTCGCCGGTGGGGTCACCGAGGCTGCGTTCCGCGGCGACGACCTGCCTGCGTGGCGGCCGGCGCCCGGCCACGGGTCAGACGGCGCGTTCGAGGACCCGCAGCGATCCTGTGCATGACCGCTCGGTGAATCCCTCGAGCAGTGCCCGCTGGAACACCTCGAAGGGCGCCTGACCGCCGTCCGCCGGGTCCGGGAACACATCGTGGATGGCAAGCAGACCGCCAGGTGGGATATGCCGTGCCCACACACTGTAGTCGGCCTGTGCCTGCGCGCGAGTATGCCCACCGTCCAGGAACAGCAGGCTGACCGGTGTCGTCCACCAGCGCCCCACCGCCTCGGAGCGGCCGACGACCACCGTCACCACGTCCGCCACCCCGGTCGCGTCCAGGGTGGCGCGCAGCCAGGGCAGCGTGTCGAGCCGACCGGTGCGGGGATCGACGAGGGACCGATCGTGATACTCCCAACCCGGCTGGTTCTCCTCCGAACCGCGGTGATGGTCGACGGTGACGACCGTCGCCGCTACCTGGCGGGCCGCCGCCGCCAGATACAGCGTTGACTTGCCGCAGTATGTACCGATCTCGCAGATCAGCCCGCCGGCGGGCACCGTCGCCGCGGCGCTGTACAGGGCGAGCCCCTCCCCCGGCGGCATGAATCCCGTCGCGGCCTCAGCCGCCTGCCGCAATGCAACGTCCACGCCAGTTCCTCCCACCCGTTTCCGGACCGTCCTACCAAGTTGCCGTAACTACCAAGCTGCCGTAATTACCAAGCTGCCGTAACTACCGAGTGCCGTAACTACCAGGCGCCGTCCGGTCGAGAGGCCCCGCGATCATGCTCTTTGCGCAGCGATGGAGCCTGCGCAGCGCGGTGACGGACGGTGAGAGGTACGGTATCTGCGCTGGTATCGCCCGGCGTGCCCTCCGGCCGGCCGAGCAGACGTGCGGGCACGATCTGGAAGAAGGCCCAGAAGAGCACGGAGGCCACCGCGAACCCGCCGAACAGCCAGACCGCCCGCGCCCAGACCTGTCCGGTGGCCATCCCGAGCAGTCCGGACGGGTCGAGCACCAGGATCGCGAACAGCGTCAGCGCGACGGCACAGGTCGCAGCCCAGGCCGGCCGGCTCCACTCCCACAGCTTGCGGCCGTCCATGTAATGGATGGGCAGCAGGACGATCGGGGCGGCCACAATCGAGCCCGCCACCACCTGGCACAGCACGTTCTCGATGACCGCGAGGGCGAACCCCGGTGGCCCGGACCCGTGGCGCGCCAGCGCCGAGCTCACCGGGACACGTACCAGCCACGCCGCCACGGCGACCGCCAGCATCACCAACGTGCCGAGCAGGACCGCCTGGCCCTCGGTCCGCTGGGTGAGGCGACGGCGGCCGCGGGCGCGATACTCAGCGATCAGCCCGTACACGTAACCGGGGTTGAACGCAGCGCTCCAGGACAGCAGGGCGCAGCCGATCGCGACGACGGCGGCACCGGGTAGCAGCTCCAGCCCACCCCCTGCGCCACCGCAGACCCGCCGCTCGTAGCTGTCGATGGATCTGCTGTAGAGCAGCACACCGAGCGGGATCGCGACCCCGAATCCCACGACGAGCGCGGCGGTCGCGGCGTTCATCCCGACCCCCGGCTCCACCAGCACCGCCAGCGCCGTGGAAAGCAGGAAGAAACCGGGAACCAACAGCGGTCGCGGCAGCTGTCCAGCCCGGACCGGCAACGGCGATGCCCAGGCGAACCAGCGCCGCAGGATGTCCTGATTGTGGTGGACCGTCTTGTGGAACAGCTCGGCGGCGAAGCCGACCAGCGGCAGCAGCAGCACGGCCAGCCCAGCCGCGACACCCACCCGGGCGGGACGGCGGAAGACCTCACCGGGGGTCGGTAGCGCCCGGGCGTAGCCGGAACGCAGCTGCCCGCCGGTGTCGCCCGCCTGGCTGCCCGGTGCCCCGGATCCGCCCCGGCCGGTCCTGCCCGAACCGCCCGAACCGCCGGAGCCATCGGAACTCCCGGTGCCGGCGCCATCGCCGGCCCGGCCGGACGTTGTCGACCCCGGAGCCGCCGCAGACCCCGCCCCGGGCGCGTCGGACCCGGTCGGTGCCGCCGGTCCCGGGATGCCGCCGTCCGAAGAGGCCCCGTCCGACGCGGTCGTACCGGGAGCCGCCGCGTCCTGGACCGGTGCCCCCGCGGTCGCCGGTGCACCCTGGCCACCTGTGGGCATACCGGTCGACCCTGTAGTGCCGGCAACCGCGGTGGATGCCGGACCTGCGGTGGGTTGGGGTGCCGGCGAGGATGCCGGCGGGGACGAGGGTGCCGGCGTGGGCGTGGGTGCCGGCGTGGGGGTGGGCGCAACCACGGTGAACGTCGCCGATGCGGAAACCGTCGGACATGAAGCGGTGACGGTGTGCGAACCCGCGACAGCTCCGGCGGGTACCTGGAAGGTGAGGCTGAAGCCGCCGGAGTTCACCGACGCCGTCCCGACGGCCTGGGTTCGGTCCCACGACACGTCCACGGTGGGGACCCGCATGGTGGTGCAGGCGAACCCCGCCCCGCTCGCTGTCACGGAAACTCCGGCCCGCCCGGAACCGGGGCGCAGTGCCACCGACGGTCCCGGCGCCGTGACCGCGGCCGCCTGCACCGCTGCGCGAGCCGACGGCTCCGGCCCCCACGCGAGCATGAACGCCACTGCCGCGCCCCATACCACCAGGAACGCGAGGAGCCCCCGTCCTACAGTCAGAATCCGCCTGTCGGGCCAAAGGCGATGCGATCCTGGTTCTGTCGCATCGCCGGAGGCCGAAGTCCTCGGGCCACTGTCGGCCACCCTGTGTCGCTGCGCCGCCGCCACGCCACCCTCCACCCCACGAACCCCGCCTGAACTCCCCGCGATCAACGGCCCGGACCCGGCCCGGCACGCGCTGATCAGCGCCGTAATCCCGAAGGATGCCAGGGCGCGGCTGTGCACCGGCAACCAGGCCCAAGGAGGGTCCAAGGTCGAAGGCCCAAGGCGGATTGATCGGACCTTATGATGACGATGTGGACGTGGAACACGGTGCGAGTCGATGGGCCGCCATCACCGATGGCAGCCGTGGGTCGGGTTATGCGGCCCAGTTCGCGCGGCTGGCCGCGGCGGGCATGGACGTCCACGGCGAAGCCACGCTGTGCGCGTCGCTGGTACCGCCGGGTTCGCGCATCCTGGACGCAGGCTGCGGGACCGGCCGGGTCGCGATCCGGCTGGCCGAACAGGGCCACTCCTGCACCGGGATCGACAACGACGCCTCCATGCTGACGGAGGCCCAGGCCGCGGGACCCGACGTGACGTGGCTGCTGGCCGACCTGGTTGACATGAACACCCTGGCGGACCTGGCGGAGTTCTTCGACCTCGTCGTCGCGGCCGGAAACGTCGTCCCGCTGCTCGCTCCCGGCACCGAGGCGCTGGTCGTCGCCGCGATCGCGCAGCGGCTTGTACCCGGCGGCCTGCTGGTCGCCGGCTTCGGCCTGGATCGTGACCACCTGCCGCTGCCCGCTGCGCCATTCGGGCTGGCCGACTACGACCGGTGGTGCGCAATGGCCGGGCTCACCCTCGACCAGCGCTACGCGACCTGGGACGGCGATGTGTACGACGGCGGCGGCTACGCGGTCAGCGTGCACCGCGCGGGCCCCGTCGTGCACTGAGGGCGAAGGGTACGGTAACTGCCCCGTCGCGCCCCCTTTCGTCCTGACCGCTAACCTGGCCGAGAAGCGATCGGCAGGGAAGGCGCCAGCGGAGATGCGTACACACTTCGAACCAGAGCAGCAGGACGAGTTCGACGCCGCGAAGGAGCTGTTGATTCGTCGATGCACGGCGTGGGCGAATCACCAGCAGGTGGCCGCCGATCCGTTCATCCTGACCGCAGCCCTGGAGTTCCGCCACCACAGTGTCGACGGACGGTTGGCGTACTGGACCGTCGACCTCGCTCGGGAATTCCTGCTGGGCTGGGTACCGCGCAGGCTGTCGGTCACTGCGGACGACGCCGTGGACGCTGCGGGCACGCTGCTCACCCTGCTGCGCTATCTGCGCACCACCGACCTGGACGACCCTGCCTGCGACCCACTGCCTGAGATCGAGGCCGCGCTCACCGCCATCGACGCCGAGTTTCGCCACACGATGTCGGACGAACAGAACTTCAGCATCGCGAAATTCTGGGTCATGCGAGCGATCGCATCCGGCGTCGACCCCACCGACGCTGTCGCCATGACGCGCTTCACCTCAGACGCCCGGGCCGGCCGGGTCGAGCATGACCAGGAGGCGCTCCGGCACGTCATCGCCCGCCAGCTTGGCGGCGCCGGCGAGCTACCGCAACGCGCCTGTATACAACTGCCGGTATCGATCCCGCCAACCAACGAGCTTGCCGCGATGGCGGAGGAGAACCATCTCGTCCGGCAGTTGCGGGCGCTCACCGACTGGGTTGGCCATGCTGGTCGCCCGTTGACCACGACCGGCCAACTCAAACTCGCTGACGCCCGTGAGCTGGTCACGCTGGTCGACACCGGCGACACGATCGACCCCATCGTGGGCGGGCGGGTGTGGCGTACCAAGAGCAGCGCGGACCTGCCCGGGCTCACCCTTATCGTCGAATGGGCCAAGAAGCTCCGGCTGATCCGGGTGGTGAAAAGCCGGCTGGTGCAGATCGCGAAGTCCCAGCCCCTGCTGCTCGACGGCCTGGCCCTGTGGACCATGGCCATCAACACCTTCGCCGAGCTTGCCGACGCGGTCGTACGCCCGAGGCTGTACGGTCACCGCCCAGGAATGCTCCATGATCTCTTTGAGGAGATCGCGCCGGACCTCCTCAACACCATCTACGGCATGCCGGCGCCCGTTCCCGTCGTGCGCCTGGGCGAAAGCATGTGGACGTCCTGCCAGGCCGCGTTCGCCATCGACGACGCAGACGAGTCACAGCAGGAGATCTGGCGCACCGTCGTCGGGGGTGACCTGCGGCGGATACTGCGCGTGCTGGCCGCCGCCGGTGGGGTGGAGTTGAGCACCGGACCCGTCGATCCGATGTTCCGCTCCGACCTCGGCGACGACGTCAACGGCGGCGGCGAGGGCGACTTCGGGGGCAAACTCGGGGGCGACTTCGACCCCGAGGATGACGTGTACGCCGAGGACAACCCGACCGGGAACATCACCGTCCTGCCCCCCGACGCCCGGGAACGGCTCAGCGTCGCGCTCGCCGCCGACGCTGGGCCTGTCGAGACCGTGGTGCTCACCCCGCTGGGCACCTATGCGGTCCGCATTCGGCTGCTCGCCGAAGGACGCCATATGCCGCTGGTCGGCGAGCTGTCCGATGCCGCGCCCGCGCAGCTGCTCGGCATGATTGCTCAGTACCACACGCCGGAAACAGGCCAGGAGGAGATCTCCCGCTGGCTGGCCGCCCACGGTGGCGCGGACACCGGTCTGGACCAGCTGCTCGACGCGGTACGCCGCTGCCCCTTCCGCAACCGGGCCGCCGCGATGCTCGACGTACTGGCCGCCGCCCAGCCCGACCGGAGGGCGCTGCTGCGGCGGCTGCGTTCCGACACCGTGCTGGGACCGATCGCCGTGCACCACCTCGTCTCCGACGAAGAGCTGAGCCCGGATGACCTCACCGAACCAGAAGGTCTACTGATCGTCACCGAGCAGTTGCTCCAGCTCCTGGAAATCGCCGGCCCGGACGCGGTGCGCGAATCGTTCGCAAAGGTAGCCACCGGCGAGACACGGGACCTGTTCACCGCAGTGTTGCACTCGGGCCATCCTGACACCACCGGGCTGGACGAGCTGCGCACGCTGGTCATCGAGCCGCTGCAGCGTCGCGGCCCCCTGCGCTCGGCTCGCGCGCGCTCCCCGCGTCGCTCGCGGCCACCGGGCTCGCGGCCACGTTCATAGCCGGCCAGGTTCACCGCCGGCCAGGTCCACGAAGGTGATCTTTCGAGGTTTGTGCGATCAACAAGCCGGTCCACGCCGCACAAACCTCGAAAGATCATCCAACATTGATCACAAACTCCGGTCAGTGGCCGAGGAGCTGGCGGGCCATGACCACGCGCTGGATCTGGTTCGTGCCCTCGTAGATCTGAGTGATCTTGGCGTCACGCATCATTCGCTCGAGGGGGAAGTCTCGGGTGTAGCCCGCGCCGCCGAGCAGCTGAACCGCATCGGTGGTGACCGCCATGGCAGTGTCCGAGGCGAAGCACTTCGCCGCCGCCGACACGAACCCGGCATCTGCCTCGCCACGCTCGGCCTTGGCCGCCGCCACGTACACCAGGTGCCGAGCGGCCTCGATCTTCATTCCCATATCGGCGATCATGAACTGGAGGCCCTGGAACTCCGCGATGACCCGCCCGAACTGCCGACGTTCCTTGACGTAGGCGATCGCGATGTCCAGCGCGCCCTGGGCGATGCCCACCGCTTGCGCGCCGATCGTGGGCCGCGTGTGGTCCAACGTCGCCAGGGCGGTCTTCAGGCCGGTACCGGGCTCTCCGATGATCCGGTCGGCCGGGATCGCACAGTCCTCCAGGTGGATCTCCCGGGTCGGTGAGCCCTTGATGCCGAGCTTGCGCTCCGTGGCGCCCACCGAGAAGCCCGGGTCGTCCCGGTGGACGACGAACGCCGAGATGCCACGGGACTTCTTCGCCGCGTGCGGATCGCTCACCGCCATCACGGTGTACCAGGCGGACTCCCCTGCGTTGGTGATCCAGCACTTCGTTCCGTTGAGCACCCAGTGATCACCATCCAGCCTCGCCCGGGTGCGCATGGATGCGGTGTCCGAACCCGCCTCCCGCTCGGACAACGCATAGGACGCCATCGCCTCGCCCGCGGCGATCGAGGGCAGTACCTGCTTTTTCAGCTCCTCGGACGCGGAGAGCAGGATCGGCATGGTCGCCAGCTTGTTCACCGCCGGAATCAGCGACGACGAGGCGCAGACCCGGGCTACCTCCTCGATCACGATGCAGGCGGCGACCGCATCCGCGCCTTCGCCGCCGTATTCCTCCGGGATGTGCACGGCGTGGAAACCCGCCCGGGTCAGCGCGTCGTGTGCCTCGACCGGGAAACGCGCCTGCTCGTCGACATCGGCGGCGGGCGGGGCGATCTCCTTTTCGGCCAGCTGCCGCACGGCGTCCCGCAACGCCTGGTGCTCCTCGCCGAGCTGATACACACCTGTGCCGGTGTTCGCCGGATTCATGCGCCGGCCGGACCGTACTCGTAGAAACCGCGGCCGTTCTTCTTTCCGAGCAGACCGGCGTCAACCATTCGCATGAGCAACGGGGGTGCCGAGTACAGCGGCTCCTTGAACTCGGCATACAGCGATTCGGCGATCGCGTGTATCGTGTCGAGACCGATCAGGTCGGCCAGCGCCAGCGGGCCCATGGGGTGTGCGCATCCGAGCACCATCCCACTGTCGATGTCGGCCGCCGAGGCGAAACCCGACTCAAGCATTCTGACGGCAGACAGCAGATATGGTACGAGCAGCGCGTTCACCACGAAACCCGCACGGTCCTGGGACCGGATTGCCTTCTTTCCCAGCACCTCACCGACGAAGGCCTCCGCCCTGACCAGGGTCTGCTCATCGGTCAGCAACGATGGCACGAGCTCAACCAGCGCCAAGACGGGCACCGGGTTGAAAAAATGGATCCCGATCACGTGACGCGGCCTGCTGGTCGCCATCCCGAGTTTCATGATGGGAATGGACGACGTGTTGGACGCGAGAATCGCGCCACGATCCTCGACCACCTTGTCGAGATCCTGGAAAACCTCGACCTTCAACCGTTCGTCCTCCGCGACCGCCTCGACCACCAGCTGACGGTCGGCCAACTGGTTGAGGTCCGTGGTGAAGCTCAGACGCTCCAACGCCCGGTCACGATCGTCGGCCGACAGCTTGTTCCGTGACGTCGCACGGTCCAGCGAGCTGACGACCCGGCCACGGCTCGCCGCAACGCGGCCGGTGTCCGCTTCGACGACCGTCACATCGAGACCCGCGCGGACACACACCTCGGCGATTCCCGAGCCCATCAGGCCACCGCCTACCACGCCCACCCTTGTCACGTCGGCTGCCACCTGCGCTGGTACGTCCGCCGCTGGTACGTCAGTCACTGAGCCACCCCTGAAGTCTGAGCCACCCTTGCAGCCCCGGTCTGGTCTGCGCACGGCAACCGACTGCGTCCACGTTCTCCATGGCACCCCGCGCGGGTTCCCGGTGGTGCATGAGGCGGAGTGGTCGGACCTTGCAGCTGAACTGTAGCGGCACCTGGTGCCGTTAGGAAGCAGGGATCCGGAAGAACGGTTCGGTAAGGTCCGGTGACATGGCGGATGCGGCGGATCGGGCACCCAGGCGGCGCAGCGGCCGGACCGCGGCCGGGCGACGGCAGGTGCGGCGCGCCCTGGTCGGCTCCGCGATGGAGCTGTTCCTCACCAACGGATACGAGGCGACTACCGTCGACCAGATCGCCGAAGCGGCCGGAGTCGGCCGGCGAACCTTCTTCCGGTACTTCTCCGCGAAGGAGGAGGCGATTTTTCCCGACCACGACGAGTGGCTCGACGACATGGCCCGGCTGTTCACCGACGCCAGCCCCACCGAACCTCCGCTGGCCATCGCCTGCGCCGGCGCCCAGCTGGTGCTGGATCGTTACGTCCAGGACGCTGACATCTCGCTGAAGCGGTTCCAGTTGACCAGGCGGGTGCCGTCACTACGGGATCGCGAAATCGCGAGTACCGACCGTTACGAGCGTGTGGTGGCGCGTTACCTCCAGAACCGCTTCATCAGCGAGGCCCCACACCGCCCGCCCGAGGGTCGCCATCCGGACAGCGGACTGGCCGACAGCGGACTGGCCGACAGCGGACTGCGCAGTGTCGTAGCTGCTGCCGCGGTTGTCGCGGCGCACAACTACGTCCTGCGCAGCTGGCTCAAAAGCGGTGGAACCGACGATGTCTACGAGCGGGCGCGCCATGCTTTCGGATTCGTGCAGCGGGCGTTCGTCCCACCGCCGGTCTCCCACCGTGACGATCGTGGGTCGCTCGTCGCCTGCTTCCACGCGGACGCCTCGTTCGACGAGGTGGTCGGTCAGCTCGGCACTGTGATGCGGCGGATCAGCGACTGACCCGCCGCTCCCGGTAACACGGCACGCCGTGCCATCAGCACGAGTGCCGGCAGCGAGGAGGCCACGCCCAGTGCCGAGCCCAGTGCCGAGTCCGCTGACGACGCCGGCTGGCATGACGGGGTCACGATGGCGACTTCTTGCCGTTGGCGCTGTCGACGCTGCCGCTGAAGACGCGGGTCAGGTATTCCGTGCGCAGGACACCCCGCCCGGCGGCGCCGATGTAACCGACGTCTTTCGTGAGATAGCCGTCGGGATAGCTGTAAGAGGCCGAGGAGATTTCTCCCGTTCTACTCCACCAGGCCTTGCGTTGGGTCCCACAACGGTCACACTCATGCGTAACATGGTATGCCCTGGCTTCTTTGTCCCACGCTGCGGTGTGCGGTTCCCACCGGTGGCCCATGGTGCGGCACTCGATGAAGCCGGCGGGAAGGTCGTGTGCCCAGTCTTCGACATTCCGTTGCGTTTTCCGCTCTGCCATATCGGGTTTTCCACCTCCGGTAGGTACCTGCCACAGCTGCGACTGCCCGGTCTGCCTTGTAACACGCTGCCACCGATCGGAAGATCCGATGCTCGAGCATCCGCGCCGTGAGGTCCGTGTCGCACGGCTCCACCCGGCGGGCACACCTTCGATATCACGTTCCGTTATGAAACGGCATCTCAGCCGGCCGCGACGGTCCATAAGTCGCGCGGGAACCCCGCCCCGACACGTGACCAACCGGCCACCGTGGTGGATCCTGCGCCCGCGAGCAGCCGCTGTCGGTCTGACTGTTTCCGATCCTGCTCTCACCTGGTCCACATGATCGCGGAGCATCCTGCCGATGACAGCGAAGGCCATCGGGAAGGAGCGCACGTGATGACGCTCGAGAATCCATCCGCAGCGGCACCGTCGGACGCACATCGACCGACCGTGTCGAATTTCCGATTCGGCCACCGCCGGGGACGTAGGTTGGTCATGCTCGCATCGGCCCTGGTGGTGTTGCGGTTGGTGGAGGCGGTCGTCGCCCTGCTCACGGCAGTTTCGCTGTGGTTCGCACGACTCGACCAGGCTGCACCGGGAGTACACATGGTCCGGCTCGCCGAGGTACGGGTTGACCCCGACACCGCGGCCACGGCTCTTGTGTCAATCGTTGTGGCTGGAGTCGTTGCTGTGGTTCTGTTGCGGATCGGGACGGTAATCACCGGCTTCGCCGGAATCAAAGCCGTCGCGGTCGTCGCGGCGACCGCGATCACCGGCGTGCTCGCCCCTGGGTCCGCGACCGCTCGGACCCTGGTCGCCGCGGCCGGCACCGGTATAGTGCTGACGCTCTGGCCGCGGGTGCGGATGGCGGTTCCCCATCTGCTGGACGCCGCCGGAATTCATCAGGTGTCCGACCGCGCCGCCGAGATCGCGATCATCGCCAAGATGGTCCTGCTCGTCGGCGTGGTCGTGCTGCTCGGCTGACCGCCCGGCCGGCTACCCTCGACCGGCTGCCCGACTGGCCGCTCGGCCCAGCACCCCAGCGCGCCGGCACGAGTGGAAGATGGCAACCTTCCACTCGTCAGGACTACACCGACCGCTACGGCGATGCCGGTATGCAGCCGGTACCGGTAAATCGTGTCAGCCGCGTGGTCGACGTTGCCGACGCTCGGGCCGGTCGCGCTATGACCGTATGAAACCGGGCATTCTCACACGCATGCGACCCGGTCACTTCGACGCGTCGGAATTCCCGCCCCCTGCACGGCGGTGCTACATTGGGTAAAAACGATCACAATGAGATCGGGAGTGGCGGTGCCGCCCGCGAGGATCTCGACGCTCTGGCTGTGCCCGGAAAAAGTAACCTTGATTCGTCCGTCGGACGCGGACTGCTGGAAGAGTTTGTAACCGATGCCGGGCAGGGCCTTTCGGTAGAAGTCCGCCGCCGCGGCCGGGGTCACTCCCTTCAAGCTGATCGATGCGTTGGTGGGCTTGCTGTTGGAGAGCGTGTGGGTCGATCCGTCCGGGAACGGAAAGTTCGCCGGGATGATCGATTTGCTGAGCGGGTCAGCACTGGCCGTCGCCGTCGCACTGTCCGTCGGAAACACCGTCGGTGTCGGTGACGACGTCAGATTCAGGTCGGTGGGCAGGTTCGTGGCCGGGGGCGCCGGGGGCGCCGTTGTCACCGATGCGTTCCGCACGGCGGTTGACGTCGACCCGCTGCACGCTGCAGTCAGGAACGTGAGACACACCGCAGCGCCGACCGCCACCATCCGAAACTGGAACGTTCCGGCCCGGCTCATCCAACCTCCGTCACCCACGCGCGCTCGACGCGTACCCCATTCGGTTCTTATCGCCCCACCCAGCTGCGGTGCTACTTAACCACTGCCGCTCGATGCACCGCCTGGTGGGGGTGGCGCTGCCACCGGCCAAGCACCAGGGCATACCGCCCCATGACCTCAGCCGGTGAAGGCGGGCCCCATCGGGGCAGGCCCTACGGCAAGGGGCTGCTCAGCCCAGATCGTCTTACCGCTACGGGTATGGCGGGTGCCCCAACGCCGAGTGAGATGGGCAACGAGGAGCAGGCCGCGTCCGCCCTCGTCGAGCACGCGCGCCCGGCGCAGGTGTGGAGCCGTGCTGCTGGCGTCGGAGACCTCACAGATGAGACTGCCGTCGAAGATCAGCCGCAGTTGGAGCGGAGCCTGGGCGTGGCGGATGGCGTTGGTGACCAGTTCGCTGACGACGAGCTCGGTGATGAAGGTGGCTTCCTCCAACCCCCAGATGGCGAGTTGGCGGGATGCTTGGTCGCGGGCACCTGCGACGACAGCCGGATCCGCCGGCAGATCCCACATCGCAATCTGGCTGGCATCGAGGACGTGCGTCCGGGCGACCAACAGGGCGACGTCATCGCTGGGACAGTCCGGGAGCATGGCTGCAAGCAGCGTGTCACAGAGGGTTTCCAGTGACAGTGCTGGATGGGCCAGAGCGTGTCGCAACGTGCTCAGGCCCGCGTCCGTGTCGCGGTCACGGGTTTCAAGAAGTCCGTCGGTATAGAGGACGAGCACGCTTCCTTCGGGCAGATCGAACTCGGCGGCCTCGAAGGGCAGACCGCCCACGCCCAGCGGGGGGCCGGCCGGCAGGTCGAGGAAGTCGACAGTACCGTCCGGGGTCACAAGGGCGGGCAGGGTGTGGCCGGCCCTGGCAAGCGAACAGCGATGTGACACCGGGTCGTATACTGCATACAAACAGGTAGCGGCGATGGCGCCAGCGTCCTCGTCGCCAACGTCGCCAACGTCGCCAACGTCGCCGCCAACGTCGCCGCCGTCGCCGTGGTCGCCGTCGGTGGGCACCGGGCCTTCCTCGGCGGCCAGCCGGGTGACCACGTCGTCGAGGCGGGTGAGCAGCTCCTCGGGGGCAAGATCGACATCGGCGAGGGTTCGCACCGCGGTGCGGAGCCGACCCATGGTCGCGGCGGCGTGGACTCCGTGACCCACAACGTCCCCTATGACCAGCGCAACGCGGGTTCCGGACAGCGGGATCACGTCATACCAACCTCCCCCTACCCCCATGTCGGTACCGGCCGGCAGGTACCGGGATGCGACATCCACCGCCGTCTGCGCGGGCAGTCGCTGCGGAAGGAGGCTGCGCTGCAGCGTGAGCGCGGTCGCACGTTCACGGGTATAGCGACGGGCATTGTCGATGGCCACTGCCGCCCTGGTGGCAAGTTCATCGGCAAGGATGAGATCATCCTGCTCGAACGGTTGCGCCCGCCGGTGACGAGCAACGGTGACCACGCCCACAGTGGTACCACGGGCACGCAACGGCACGTACATCACCGAATGGAACCCGCACCGGCGGACCGCGGCGGTCCGGTTGGCATCCGCGGCGATCCAGGCAGCCAGCTCGGGGTCGGAGATGTGGTAAAGCGCGGACCGGCCGGCCGCCAGGGTGCGGGCAGGAGGCGAGTAGTCCGGATAGATCTCCACCTGCCCCGGCTCGACCACGATGTCGGGACAGCCATCAATGACTGACAGGTGCGCGGCACGACGCAGCCTGACCGGGCCGTGCAGCGGACCGGCAACCGGTTCGTGCCCCTGGTACACCGACTCGAGCAGGTCGACGCTGACCCAGTCGGCGAGGCCGGGAACGGCCACCTCCGCCAGTTCCTGCGCGGTGCGGGCCACGTCCAGCGTGCTGCCGATACGGGTACTCGCCTCGTTCAACAAGGCCAGCCGCTGTTGGGCCACATGCTGCTCGCTGACATCGAATGCCGCGCTGTACACGCCTCGGATCCGCCCGCCCCGATCCTTGACCGGCGACATACTGATGGCCAACGCCCGGCTGTCGGAGTCGATGAGAACGGGACCGACAACCGTGACGTGCACCGGTTGGCCCGTCTGTACCACCTGGCGAAGCTGCTCGACCACCCGGCGAAGCTGCTCGGAAAGCATGTCCAGACCGGGCATGGCCGGCAGCAACTCGTCCAGGTATCGCCCGCGCTCGTCCGCTTGGTGCAGGCCGAGCTGTCGGCGCGTTGCGGCGTTCATCCGGCGGATCCGCAGGTCTACGTCGTAGAGCGCCAGATAGAGCGGGGACTGCTCGAACGCCCAGTCCAGCAGCGGCCAGTCATCGTCCCTGCTCCGCCCAGCTGGATCGGAGAAATCACCGATCCGGTCGCCAGAGGTGACGGCATGCACATCATCGGACTGGCCCACATCCCGGTCCTGCCCAACGAGTTCCCGCATGAACCGGCCGGTCGGGCACTACCGGCGGGACCTCGCTCTGTTCGCTGTCCGTAGCCCCACTGTCGGTGTCGCCGCGCACCGGGTCGCTGACTCAATCAGCATCCTGATTGATCTCATTAAACTAGTAACTTTAGGATGTCGAGCCGGACAACAGCCGCGGACCGTCCGAGGTCCGGGCCGGCGGCACTCCGTACAGGACGCCGACCGCCGCGTACACCCAGCGGCGTTCATCCGCAATGGCTCGGACGCCGGCCGAGGAGACCGATCGACTGCTCGACCAACCGGGACGGAGGCACAGGATGGACATCCCAGCGATCATCAGCGTCGACGACCACATCATCGAGTCCGCTCACGGGTGGCAGGACCACCTGCCCACCGCGCTCGGTCTTCCCAGCATCCACTCCGATGCATGGGACGTACTGTGGGCCGCGTGCGAGGCGACCGACACCGTTGTCAACATGGATATCGGATCATCTTCGGCGTTCTCCACGACGAGGTCGGTCTCGCTACGTGACACCGTGGCGAAAAAATACCGTTACACACGCCCGTCCCAACGGATTTCATCATAATCGCGGAGGTTGTCTTGCAGTTACGCTTTACCTTTCGGCGCCGGCATGCGGTGGCCCTCGTCATTGTTGTACTCGCCGCCGGCTGCGGTACCTCCGATGCGCGGAACGCATTAGCGAACACAGGCTGCCAGACACCCGGAGTCAACCCGACGACAGTCAAACTCGGGCTGCTCTTCCCCAATTCAGGCCCGGCTGCGCCGCAGTTCGCCGACTTCCGCGCCGGTGTCGATGCACGTTTCGGACTGGCGAACAGCCAGGGCGGAGTGGGCGGACGTAAGCTCACCTACGACTGGGAGGACGACGCTTCCGACCCGGCCACAAACCTTGCCGCCGCCACCAGGCTCGTCGACAGCTCGCAGGACTTCGCCGTGATCGAGTCCAGCAACGTCTCGACGAGTTCAGCCGCCTACCTGCACGACAACGCAATACCGGTGATCGGCAGCGGGGCGGAAGCCGCCTGGAGCGAGAACGACAACATGTTCACCTGGTCGCAATATCTCACCGCCGGACCGGCGCCGTTGACCTGGGGGAACTTCGCGCGAACCCGGGGCGGCCGGAAGGCGGCCGTGCTCCGCATCGCCTTTAATGAGGCATCGAGTACCTTCGCCCAGAAGATGACAGAAAGCCTGAAGGCCGCCGGGATCGACGTGGTCTACACCGACCAGATCTCCGTGACCGGGACGGACCTGACCGGCATTGTCACAAAGATCAAGAACTCGGGCGCCGACGTCCTCACCGGCGGCCTCACGGTCGATGCTTTCGCCGGTGTCGTCGCCGCCGCCAATCGGGCGCAGATCCCCCTGAAAGTGGCCATGTCCGCCGCCGGATACGACCAGAGCGTACTGCGTGCGTACGGCCCCAAACTCGCCGGGACCTACCTGTTCGTGAACGTCGCCCCGTTCGAGGAGAACCTGCCCGTCCACCGGACCTTCATCGACGCAATGGCCGCCTACGCCCCGCAGACCCAACCGCCCACCCGGCAGGTCGCCCTCACGGGCTGGATCTCCGCCGACATGCTCCTACGCGGACTCCAGGCCGCCGGCCCCTGCCCCACCCGCCAATCGTTCATCACCCACCTGCGCAATGTGCACGACTACGCGGCCGACGGTCTGGTATCGCCACCGGTAGATCTTGCGAAGTACGGCGAAGTCGCCCGGTGCTACACCTTCCTGCAGATCAACCCCACCGGCAGCGCGTTCGCCGTACAACAACCGGCCCCCTACTGCGGCAGCTGACCCGAGCCGATGGCGGCCTAAGCTCCCATGCTCAGGCCACCGTCGACGGTGACCACCGACCCGGTGACGTAACCGGCGTTGTCGTCCAGGAGAAAGCGCACGGCGTGCGCGAGCTCGAAGGGATCACCGCGCCGTCCCAACGGGATCATCGCGCGGATCGCGTCCTGCGCGGCCGGAGCCATCGCGTTGGTCATGTCCGTCTCGAAGACGCCGGGAACAACGAGGTTGACGGTGACTCCCTTACGGGCCACCGCCCGGGCGAGCGAACGCGTCATCCCCAGTAGACCCGCCTTGGCGGCCCCGTAACCGACCTCGACCGGGCTACCCATGGCCGCGGTCACCGACCCCACGTTCACGATGCGCCCGAAGCGGCGTTCGACCATCGGGGCGAGTGCGG
The DNA here is from genome assembly GCF_963555845.1 of Protofrankia sp. Cas8. Classification (NCBI taxonomy): domain Bacteria; kingdom Bacillati; phylum Actinomycetota; class Actinomycetes; order Frankiales; family Frankiaceae; genus Protofrankia; species Protofrankia sp. Cas8. Next base: position 39,549 of record NZ_CAUVXI010000018.1, read on the forward strand.
CGCGGGCGAGGTACCACGGGCCGGACAGGTTCACGCGCAGGGCGCGGTCCCAGTCCTCGTCGGTCATCCGAAAGGCGCTGTTCTCGACCAGAAGCCCCGCATTGTTCACGAGGTGGTCGACGCGGCCGTGTTCGGCGAGCACCTCGTCGACCAGTTTCCGGCAGAAGTCCGGGTCGCCGACGTCCCCGGCGTGCACGCTGACCGAACCACCCCGGTCAGCCAGGCGCCCGCGCAACCCGTCCGCACGCGCGTGGTTACCGGCGTAGACGGCCGCCACGTGGGCCCCCTCGGTGGCGAGCACCTCCGTGATCGCGGCACCGATGCCACGCGTGCCACCTGTGACGATCGCGACCCTGCCGTCCACGGTTCTTCCTCGCTTCGCTCGACGTATGATGAGAGACGTAATATTTTTAATCAAATTATTATACCTAATAGTGGGTGCCCGGTGGAAGGGTTGCGCATTGCCACCGTGAGCGTGTTGGCTGATCCTCATGAGTGCGGCAGGTGCCCCGGTCGGTCGACGCGTCATCATCGGCATGCTTGCCGCTGGCACGGTCGGTGTGGCGACCGGTGCCGGGATCCAGGGTCGGCTTGAGGACATCCTCGCGCCGATACAGAACGGTGATCCGACCGGGCTGACGAGCCTGCTCCCGGATGCGGGCGGCTTCCGTTTCTACTCGGTGACCGCCAGCGTGCCGACCCGTACCGCGGCGGACTACCGCCTGCGTGTCACCGGCATGGTGGGCCGACCCGCGACGTTCACCCTCGACCAGCTCCACGCGATGACGCAGACCGCGCTCACCCGGGACTTCCAGTGCGTCACCGGTTGGCGGGTGGCGGCCGTGCCCTGGTCCGGCGTCGCGCTGGCGGACCTCCTCGACGCGGTGCAGATCCAGCCGGGCGCACAGGCGGTGACAATCCGGTCGTTTGACGGCGTCTACACTGAAAGCCTCACCCTCGACCAGGCGCGACGGCCCGACGTCCTGGTCGCCCTGAAGATGCTCGGAGCTCCGGTCACGCATGAACACGGTGGTCCGGTCCGGCTGTATGTGGCACCGATGTACGGCTACAAATCACTGAAATGGCTCAGTGAAATCGAGGTCACCGATCGTGTCCAACCCGGCTACTGGGAACAGGATGGCTACGACGTCGACGCCTGGGTCGGGCACTCCAACGGACGCGACGATGACGCAACCAGTTGAGCTCCTGCGCCGCTTCACCCGAACGCAACGCTGGGTGCACCGGAGCACCGCGGCCCTGATGGGCCTGTGCATCGCCACCGCGGCCATGCTCTACCTCGGGCCGCTGTCGGTTCTGGTGGGCCGGCGCCACCTGGTGGCGACGGTGCACGTCTATGCCGGGATCGCGCTGCCGGTGCCGATGCTGGCCGGCGTCGTGTCCGCCGCCTACCGCCATGACCTGGGCCTGCTCAACCGCTTCACCGCCACGGACTGGGCCTGGCTGCGCAGCCGGGAGCGTCGCGCCGGCCGGATCCCGATCGGCAAGTTCAACCCCGGTCAGAAGCTCAACGCCGCGTTCGTCGCCGGTTCGATCCTGGTCATGCTCGGCACCGGGTTGCTCATGCGCTACGCCAACGCCTGGCCGGTACGCTGGCGCACCGGCGCCACCTTCGTCCACGACTGGCTGGCCTATGCCGTGGTCGCCGTCATCGCCGGCCACCTCTGGTTCGCCAGCCGGGATCCGGTTGCCCGCCTGGGCATGCGCACCGGTCTGGTACCCCGGTACTGGGCCCGCCGGGAGCACCCGGCCTGGGAAGCAGCCTCGTCCAGCGATCACTGATCGCTCCCGGCCGGCCGGGAACCGTGCCAATGCCGGCCGGGAACCGCGCAGCGGGTCAGGCCAGCAGCACCCGCGGATCGTCGCTACCGCACGCGCATCGGCCGGTCCGTACCGTGCCGCCCACCCCGAGGGGAACGTCGGACAAACCGCCCGAGCGCCCGTCGGCGAAGGACAACCGAAGCTGGCCGTCGACGGCACGCAGCGACCAGCGCTCCGCGTCGACATGCCCGCCGGCACGCTCCGGGCATTCGACCGCCACCGTCGGCCCGATCGGCGTGAACAGCACCGGGTCCAGGTCGGCGCCACGCAGGATCGGGACGGCATCCGGACGGGCGAACAGGTGCGGCACCGATGCCAGCACGTCGAGACTGGCCGTGGCCGCGAGCGCTTCGGCGGTTTCGCGGCCGAGCCCGAACACCGCCGCCAGCGGCACCCGCCGGGCGAAGGTCGCCACCCGGCGAGCGTCCCAGCTGTAGGACTCGGCGAGTGCGAAGACAACCCCAAGATCACGTAGTGCCTGTGC
>NZ_CAUVXI010000019.1:0-4615 GCF_963555845.1 Protofrankia sp. Cas8
TCAATCGCAACAATATTGTCCGCCCCGAAATGATTCATGAGGGGTGGGGCCGGAATACGAGCGAAACGTGCCACACGCCAGCGGCCAGGTAGGTCACAGGCGCGAATCGGTGTCGTAGGCGGGTGGCGAGGACGTGCGCCGACGCGAAGAGACAGCAACGCGGACACTGAGGTTGTTTCATAGGTGTTCGCTCGTGAAACACGGCGACGGTCGCCGGTGATGCTGCGCGTTCCATGTTTCATGAGTTGTTGCAAACGGCTGGGTGGCTGAAACACCCTCATGAAACAGTCAGGGCTCGTGAGTGACGACTTCAAGCGCGTGGAATCGCACGACTGCCCGATGTCCACCTGCGCCGCCCCGGCGGGCTCGCCGTGCCGCACAGGCAAGGGCAAGGTGGCCATCCAGTACCACACCGCCCGCTTCCGCCTCGTGCCCCAACTCGCCAAGGCCCTCAACGTCCCCGCCCCCGCCGTGCGCAAGCCCGGCTCGGCCTGGATCGAACTACCCCGCCCCGCGGGCGCCGGCACCGAGCCCGCCGGGCACGTACGCCTGGGGTACGCCCGCGCATCCACCGCCCGGCAGTCCCTCGACTCCCAACTCGACTCCCTTGCCGAAGCCGGGTTCACCAGGATCTTCTCCGAGAAGATCTCCACCCGTGCCACCCAGCGCCCTGAACTGGACAAGGTCGTCGCCCTCGCTGGCGAACTGCGTGCCTCCGGCGTGCGCGTCACCCTCGTCGTCCACGAGCACAAGCGGCTCGGCCGCGGCATCGAACTGGCGACCCTGGCCGAGGAACTCAAGGCGAGCGACGTCGGCCTGGAGTTCCTCACGGGTGAGCTCCAGGGCTCGCACGACCCCTCGAGCGTCGTGTTCACCGTGCTGGCAGCCCTGTCCGGCATGGAACGCGAGTACATCCGCGACCGCACCCTGGAAGGCCACGAATCCGCCCGCAAGCGCGGCAAGTCCATCGGCGGCGCGGGCGTCACCGACGATCACATGCTATCCATGGCCCTCCACCTTCGGGATCAGGAAATGAGTCTGCGCGACATCGCGGCCCGGCTCATCATCATCATCGGCAAGAAGAAAGGCCAGCACCCCTCACCCGCGACCGTCATGCGCATGCTGCGCGAGCACGACGAACAGATCACCGCGCCTTTGGCGTCGTAGGAGACCCGCCACACGCGGAGGCCGGCCTTCGTCGTGCTCAGTGCGCCGCGCGTACCGCCGAGACCAGTCCGCCGGCGCCCTCGTCCTGCTGCGACGGGGTGAGCACCGGACGCCCGTAGGCCTCGGCGCGCTCACGCAGGGTGAAGGTCTCCGCCTCCCAGCCCAGGCCGTCCAGCCAGCCGACCGGGTCCTCCGGCATCTCTGAGACCCACATCGACGCTGCCGATCCCGGCGCGGCGTCCCCGCGGAAACGTTCGACCGCGCCGCGCGAGCCCAGTGTCAGGCCCATCCTGCTGCCTGCAGCGGACAGCGCGCCGACCCGTTCGAGCAGCGACTGCACCGCGTCCTCGGGCAGATAGATCAGCAGTCCCTCGGCGATCCACACCGTCGGCTGCGCCGGCTCGTGTCCGGCCGCGGCCAGGGCGCCGGGCCAGTCCTCGCGCAGGTCGACCGGGACGGTGATCCGCTCGCAGCGCGGAACGGCCCGCTCCTGACGCAGCACCGAAGCCTTGAAGCCCAGCGGTTCGGCCGTGTCGACCTCGAACAGCCGGGTCCCTGCAGGCCAGTCCATCCGGAAGGCCCTACTGTCCATCCCGGCTCCGAGCAGCACGACCTGCCGGACGCCGGAGGCGACCGCCCGGTCCAGTAGGTCGTCCAGGAACTTCGTCCGGATGACGATCGAGATGGCCACGCCGAGCCAGCGGCGCCGCGCCGCCTCGTCCGCGCGCGGGGGCGGCGGCGCCCCGGGGCCTCTCCCGCCGGCCGTGGCGAAGGCCAGCGCCAGCGGGTCCCGGAACAGCGGCTGCTCGCGTGCCGTCTCCATTGCCCTCACCCGGGCCACGCCCACGGCTGTGGCCCACACCCCGGACGGCTCGACCCGTCCCGCCGCATCAGTCATGCGTTCAGGCTAGGCCGCCGGGGCGTCACACCGGCGCGGTGGGAAACAGCGCTCCGGGGGCCGGATCCAACCGGGTGGCGACGACGTCCTTGGGCGGGGTGAGGTCCAAGTGCCAGTCGCCGAAGCGGCGTATGGTGCGCGTGATCAGCGGGCTGACGGTGGCCAGGTCGTCGGGGTCCACGAGATGGCCCTCGGCGGCGAGGGCGTTGGCGGCATCGGTAATGTCCAGCGCGGTGGAGTAGATCGCACAGTTGGCGATCAGCTCGTTGAATGTGACGACTCGCTCCTGGTAGTCCGGGTCGTTGTGGCCGATCAGCCGTCCGCCGATCATCAGATGCGTAGCGCAGCCGTGGAACGCCTCCGTACGGTTGGTGATCGCGGTGATCTGGTCGCGCAGCCCGGGCTCGGACAGGTATCGAAGGAGCGTCACGGTCCTGACGACCCTGCCCAATTCGCGTAGCGTCTTGTAGATCCGGTTGCGTTTCGAGTGGTTGCCCAGGCGGCGCAGCAGCGTCACCGAGGACAGTCGGCCCTCCCGGATCGAGATCCCGGTGCGCAGTAGATCCGTCCAGTGGCGTTCGATGAGGGCCCAGTCGATGACGCTGTCGTCGAACAGGGAGTCGATGTGCTTGTACCGCACCTTGGCGTCCGGCCGGTAGAAGTTCAGGTCGTGCCAGTTGCGTATGCGGGGGAGGAGGTCGAATCCGAGGAGCGCGGCGAGGCCGAACACCGGCAGCGAAGCCCCCTGGGTGTCGGCGTGGATGGTGTCGGGCTGGATGTCGGAGACGTTGGACAGCAGCGAGTCCAGCAGGTACACCGCCTCCCACACCCCGCACGGGATGAAGTGGGAGAACAGCGCGATGTAGTTGTCGGACACCAGTCGGAACGCCAGAGCCCCGAACCCGCCGTATCTGACGTGGGACTCGGCCCGCAGGCTGTCTTCCCAGGTGTCGATCTGCGAGCCGTCGGTGGCCGCGGTCGACCCGCCGCCCCACATCGCGGCGACGAAGGTCTGGTCAGCGGTCGTCTTCCCTCGCGCCCAGCCAGCCTCGTCCGCTGTAGGTGTGAACGACTCGACCAACTCCCGCGCCGCGACGCTCTCGCGGAACCTCGGGTAGGCGGTGCGGTCGATCGATGCCAACACACACCTTGAAGATCACAGGGACCAGGATGACGGAATCCTAACGATCCCTATCAAGGCGACCCGCGCTGACCTCTACCAGCGGCGGAACAAGGCCTGGCATATTTCGCTCGTATTCCGGCCCCACCCCCATGACATCAGCAAACATCTGGGCACCGCTGGGCGTCGTTGGCCCTTTTTCGATGGCCAAACTCAACACTCCGTTGTCAATACTAGCCATCACGCCACCTCTGGACTTTCGCGGTTTTCATGATTGGTTTGGCGGCCTGACGGTCGACGGATGATCGAATGTCAGGTTCTGCGCACGCCCAGGTCGTATCCGTGACCGTGATGGCGGACGGACATGCGACAGCAGGTAGATGGGGGGAGCATCAACGCTGCCAAAATAACCGCTCGCTGAGGAGTGGACGCCAATGCTCCCGAACCCGACCCTACCGCCGTCGCTGGTAGTCCTGCTATCCCACCTACGGCCGTGTTTCACCGCACCGAGTTTCATCACGTTCCGCGCACTGGTGTGCGGCCTGCTGGCGCAGACACGGGAACGAACGGTCTGCGGCATGCTCACGGGCGCCGGCCTGTCCCGGGTGTGGCCCCATCACCGGGCCCACCGGTTCTTCTCCCACGCCGTCTGGTCCCCCGAACAGCTCGGCCTGGCCCTGGCCCACCTCGTCGTCACCCTCCTGGTACCGACCGGCGCCGTGACGGTAGCCGTCGATGACACCTTGTTCCACCGATCCGGCAAGAAAGTCTGGGCGGCCGGCTGGTTCCACGACGGCTCCGCGACAGGCCCCAACACAGTCGGATTCGGGAACACCTGGGTGCACCTCGGGATCGTGGTGCGACTCCCGATGCTCGACCGGCCGGTGTGCCTACCCGTCCTCGCCCGCCTCGCCCGGACGAACACCATGTCGGCCTCCCGGCTGCGGCTGGCCCGCCAGATGGTCACCACGCTCGCCACGGCGCTCCCCGACCGCAGCCTGCATGTGGTCGCCGACGCCGCCTACGCCGGTAAGGAGCTCCGTGGCCTACCCGCCCAGGTGACCTGGACGACCCGGCTGCGGGTCGATGCCGCCCTGTACGACCTGGCCCCACCGCGCACCGGCCGCCGGGGCCGGCCCCGGTCCAAAGGAGCGCGGCTGTCGAGCCTGACCACGCTCGCCGCACAGCTGTCGTTCACCCCGCTGCCGGTGCGCCGATACGGGAAGACCGCCACCGTGAACATCGCCACCGTGCGCTGCCTGTGGTACGGCACGTTCGGCCCACAACCGGTCACCGTCATCCTGCTGCGCGAGACCACCACCCACACCCGCGGCGGCTATGACACCGCCCTGGTCAGCACCGACACCCTCACCCGACCGGCTGAGATCATTCACCGGTATGCCGCTCGCTGGTCGATCGAAGTCATGATC
>NZ_CAUVXI010000019.1:5060-30486 GCF_963555845.1 Protofrankia sp. Cas8
CACGCCGTCGAGCGCACCGTCCCGTTCGGCCTGACCTGCCAGACCCTCACCATGCTGTGGTACGCCACCGTCGGTCACACCCCCACCGACGTCGCCGATCACCGCGACCAGGCCCCCTGGTACACCACCAAGGCCAACCCCTCCACCGCCGACATGATCGACAAGCTGCGCCGGGTACTGATCGCCACCAAATATCAGGTCACACGCCCCGACCAGCCGACCCCCGAGGAAATCCACACCATCCGTCTGGCGTGGGAGCTCAACGCAGCGTAACAGCGAAAGTCGAGTTATTGGGCGCAATACGATTGCCAGCCGCGTTCACGATTACGCAAATTATTCCCAGTACTTGCCACCGAATGCTTGAATATATCTATTCAGAAAGTCAGCCATAGTAGACCCTACGGCATACCAATCAGGTCGATCGTCAAACGGAAGAGCAACAAGGATACGCTGTTCTCCGACCTTCGATGGCGCGAGAACCAAGATCTCCAAGTCGCCGAGGAATTCACCGATCACTATATCGCCTGCTCTATATGAATTCGGACGCCGCGCACGTTCCTCAGTCGTTCGTCGGGCACATGCAGAAGGAGACAACAAAACAAGCCCCCACTGACCGTAATCAATATCTTCGAATAGACGTGATTCCCGGCTAGTCGACCATAAGTTAATCATCTCGGCCGGAATATCAGCCGTCCAGGCCGAAGCGATCTCCTCTTCCGTCGCAGGCCGCTCAAACGAGCAACCTAGCTTGAATGGATTGTTGCCAATACCGTCCCTGGGTTCGAGGTAGGAACGGAAACGATCCAGCGCCTCTACGACTTCAACCGCCATAACTCATCCACCAAGAATTGAATTCTTGCTGATGTAGGACGTGGAGCACAGGAATCAGATTATTGAATTCATTCGTACCGCCATACCCGCGAGGAATGATCCTCTTTGTTGGGCCCCCACGGAACACGCTGGGAGGGTGGTACCTTCGGCAACCCGGAGGGAGGGGCCTCGATTGGTTCACCTGTGCGCGGATCAATAATTTTCGGGTATTCGTCACCTGCTGCATTTGCGGGCCAGCCATCGCCGTCCTCGTCGTCGGAGTTCAACAACACGAACAGAACACCGAAAAAAGATCACCGCGGGCACATCGAGGTACCCGCGGTGGAAATCAGAAGACGAACAGGCCGCTACCCGGGAAAAGGATCAGCGACCACTGTCCGGTACAGGTAAATTCACGTTGCGTGGCATTACACACGAACCGTCGCAGAGTCGAGCCATTCAGCATCTACCGCAACCATAGTTCGTCTGTTGTTACTGATGGGCATCGCAACCGGCATCGCAACCGGCGGCACAAGCCGACGAATCTGAACGGTCAGAACAGGGTCGGGATAGCGGGCGCCAGTCCGCGCAACGCGTCATAGTCGACGGTGACACAGCCCAGACCGCGGTCCGCGGCAAGCAGCCGCGCCTGCGGTGTGATCGACTGCGCGACCAGGATCCCGCGCACCGGATGCGGCAGGAACGGGTCCGCCTCCAACCGGGCGAGATAGCGGGTCAGCTGCTCGACGCCGTCGATCTCGCCCCTGCGCTTCACCTCGACGGCGACACTCCCACCGTCGGTGTCGCGACAGAGCAGATCGACCGGCCCGATGCCGGTCTCGTACTCCCGGCGGACGAGGGTGAGGCCGTCGCGGATGGCATCCGGGCGGTCGGCGAGCAGCACCTGCAGGTGCGCCTCCACGCCGTCCTTGCGCAAACCCGGGTCCACACCGAGATCGTGCGACGAGTCATGCATGATCTCTTCGAGGGTGATGACGAGCTGTTCGTCGGCTCGGTTGGTCACCCGCCAGACGCCGTCCGCCTCGGCGATCACGCACGGCGGGCTCATCCAGTTCAGCGGCTTGTAGGCCCGCCCGTCCGCATGAATGGACACCGACCCGTCGGCCTTCACCAGCAGCAGTCGGACCGCGCTCGGCAGATGAGCCGTCAGCCGACCCACGTAGTCGACGCTGCACCTGGCAATCACAAGACGCACAGCCCAGACGCTACCGTGCCGCGACTTCGCTACCTACACCCGCTTGCCGTCAGTCGATCCGGCGACCCCGCTCATCCCGTGGTCGGGATCCCGACCTGCCCCGCCGCCGTCGCGTCGATCCGGTCGGGTGAGCCAAGGCAGAACCCACCACAACACGATGAAGAACGCCACGCTCGCCGAGCTGATGAGTGCGGTCGCCAGCACCCCCATGACCACGTCGACGATGAGCAGGACGGCAGCGTTGATCCCCACTCCCAACATGATCAATCCAGCCAGCGCCATGGTGTTGGCAGCGGTGACCAGCTGGGCCCGTGCGCCCCGGCGGAACACCATCCGGTGGTAGGGCACCGGGCCGATCAGCAGCGCGGACGCGGCGGCGATCGTCAACAGCGTGATCAGGTAGAGCGCCCGCTGGAAGTCGGTCACCTGGGTCCAACGCTGGGTGAACGGGAGGGTGAGCAGAAAGGCGAAGAGGATCTGCACCCCGGCCTGCGCCACCCGGATCTCCTGGAGCAGTTCGTTCCAGTTTCGGTTGAGGCGCTCGGCAGGCACATCCACGGAAGGGCCGCGCAGAGTGTCGCGGTGACTGCCCGTCTCCACGTGCTGCCGCGTCCCTATACCGTCCGCATCCGGTCCACCGTGCGGATGGCGGCTCCATGTTGGGCGACAAGGTCGTCGAGCAGCCGGATACGACTGGAATAGCGCCGTGCGTAACGGTCCGCCTGATCCCGCGGCAGCCTGGCCAGCCGTGCCGGGTTGCTGTTGTCGGCCATGTCCGCCCGTTTCACCACAACCGACAGGGGGTTGTCGGCTACCCGGGCGAGGTAGCGCTCCACCGATTCTCCATCACGGTGACTCAGTGCGTCGACCGCCGCGACGACATCGGACGGATAACCGAGGGAGGTCAGCGTCGCCAGGGTGACATCGGTGTCCTCGACGACGTCGTGCAGCACCGCGACCATCCGGGCCTGGTCAGGGTCGACCCCGGCCCGCCGCGCGGCGTCACCGACCGCTTCCATCACCCGGAGCGGATGGCCGATGTAGTCGTCGCCGACCTTGTCGAGCTGGCCGGCATGCGCGCGGGTGGCCAGTGCGACAGCATCCCGAAGCGAGACGGGACGCTCGGCCGGACCGGTGTCGTTCTGCGACCCGGTGTCATGTCGGGCCCGCCCGGTGCCGGGTGCCGCCGAGCCTCCCCGACGGGTGCTCGTGTCAGCCATCACCCTCCGGACGCTACGCGGCCCCCGGCCACCCCGCACCACCACGCTCGCGCTCCCAGGCAATCAGCTCGGGCGATCAACTCAGGCAATCAACTCGAGCGATCAACTCAGGCGATCAACTCGAGCGATCAACTCAGGCCGTTCGCGGCCCGCACGACCGCCACAATCCCGCCCATGATCTCCGTGAGACCGTAGTCCTTCGGTGTGTAGACCGCCGCCACCCCCAGCGCCTTGAGCCGCTCGGCATCCACCGCCGGGATGATGCCGCCGACGATGACAGGCACGTCACCGACACCGGCCGCCCGCATCCCGTCGAGGACCTGCGGCACCAGCTCCATGTGCGAGCCCGAGAGCACCGACAGCCCCACGACGTGCACGTCCTCCTCCACCGCGGCTGCGACGATCTGCGCCGGGGTCAGCCGGATGCCCTGGTACACGACCTCGAACCCGGCGTCGCGGGCGCGTACGGCGATCTGTTCGGCGCCGTTGGAATGCCCGTCCAGGCCGGGCTTACCGACGAGGAACTTCAACCGACGCCCCAGCTCCCGCCCGGTTTGCGCGACCCTGTCCCGGACGCCGGCGAGCTCAGCGCCACCAGCATGCACCGAAGCGCCGGACACCCCGGTCGGCGCCCGGTACTCACCGAAGGTATCCCGCAGGACCCCGGCCCACTCCCCTGTGGTCACCCCGACCCGGGCGCAGGCCACCGTCGCGGCCATCAGGTTCGTATCGGTCTTAGCCGCGTCCCGCAGGCCCCGCAGCGCCTCGTCCACGGCGCGCGCGTCGCGCCCGGCCCGCCAGGCGGCGAGATCGACACAGACGGCGGCCTCCACCGCCGGGTCGACGGTCTGGATCGCCGCGCTCAGGTCGGCGAGCAGCGGGTTCGGCTCGGTGGCGGTGAAGGTGTTCACGCCGACCACCACGTCCTGGCCGGACTCGATGCGCATCCGACGGTTCGCCTGCGAGCCGACGAGCTGGGACTTCATGTAGCCGCTTTCGACCGCGGCCACCGCACCGCCCATCGCCTGCACCCGGTCGATCTCGCCCTGGGCCGCTTCGACCAGTTCGGCCACCCGCCGTTCGACGACGACCGAGCCTTCGAAGATGTCGGGGTATTCCAGCAGGTCGGTCTCGTAGGCGAGAATCTGCTGGATGCGCAGGGACCACTGCTGGTCCCACGGTCTGGGCAGGCCGAGGGCCTCGTTCCACGCCGGCAGCTGCAGAGCCCGGCAGCGGGCATCCTTCGACAGCGTCACCCCGAGGGCTTCCAGCACGATCCGGATGACGTTGTTCTCCGGCTGCGCCTCGGTCAGGCCGAGCGAGTTGACCTGGACGCCGTAGCGGAACCGCCGGTGCCGGGGATCGGTGACCCCGTACCGGGTCCGCAGCAGCGCGTCCCACAACGCCACGAACGCCCGCATCTTGCACATTTCCTCGACGAAGCGAACGCCCGCGTTGACGAAGAACGACATCCGCGCGCAGACCTCGCCGACGCGCTCGGCCGGCACCTGCCCCGAGGCGACCACCGCATCGAGCACGGCGATGGCCGTGCACATCGAGTAGGCGATCTCCTGGACGGGTGTGGCACCGGCCTCCTGCAGGTGGTAGCTGCAAATGTTGATCGGGTTCCACGTCGGGATCTCGGTCACGGTGTAGGCGACCACGTCCGTGATCAGCCGAAGCGAGGGCACCGGCGGGAACACGTACGTTCCGCGGGAGAGATACTCCTTGATGATGTCGTTCTGAGTCGTGCCGGCCAGGGTCGCCGCGTCCGCGCCCTGTTCCTCGGCGACAACCTGATACAGCGCGAGCAGCCACATGGCCGTCGCATTGATCGTCATCGACGTGTTCATCTGGCTCAGCGGAATGTCGTGGAACAGCGCGCGCATGTCGCCGATATGCGCGATCGGCACGCCTACCTTGCCGACCTCACCACGGGCGAGCTCATGGTCGGGGTCATAGCCGGTCTGGGTCGGCAGGTCGAACGCGACCGAGAGCCCGGTCTGCCCCTTGGCCAGATTCCGCCGGTACAGTGCATTGGTTTCCACCGGGTTGGAATGACCCGCATAGGTCCGGATGATCCACGGCCGGTCCCGCTGTGGACGAGCCTGCTCCGGCTGGTCCCGCCGCGCCGCGTCGGCCATCGCCACACCCTCCCGAGGGGTCGTCTGATGGCCAGGAGCCTACCGACAGGTAACGTCACGCGCTCGAGCAAAGACCCGGACGCCCCTGCCACACGGTGAACAGGACAGCCGGCAGCCTGTCGCAGGCACCCGGCCCCGACACGAGCTGCGTCCAGGGGCCGTTGGCGATCCGCTGCCACACGTGCGGGTTGGGCGGCGCCGGGGTCACGCCGGCCACCTGCGCCAGGCCGACGGCCCAGTACTCGTCCACAGTGCTGTCGCGACCTTCCACGGCACCGTAGAAAAGCTTTCCCGGTGGGATGACGACGTCCGCCGTGGTCATGGTGCCCGCGCCGTTTTCCCGCAGGGCGTACGCGAGGCTCGCGCTCAAGGCACGGCGGTCGGACTCCCGCACCCGCATCTGGTGCGCCGTCCCCGGATGGCGGTTGTTCTCCCAGGTGGGTGGGTCCAGCGCCGGTTGCAGCTCGGACGACGGTGGCGCGGCGGTCGTCGCCACTGCCGCCGGGGTGGTCCTGGCCTCGGGCGCGGTTACCAGACCGATGACCACACCCACCACAATCGCCAGCGCGAACGCGCCCACGATGAGCGCTGTCCGCCGCTGGTCACCGGACTGGTCACCACCTTGTCGGTAAGCCGGACCGTCCGTTGGACTCAACTGCTGCGCATCGACGTCGAGCATGTCCCTCCCCGGCCGGCACCATCATCCCACGACCGATCGCAACGTCATGGAGCCGGGGGACCACAAGCGACCGGCGGGCCGTCAGCGCACAGCGCGAGGCTGTGACCTGCCGGTTAGCCGCATCAGGGACCTGCAGGATAGCCGCATCAGGGACCTGCCGGATAGCCGCATCAGGCGTGACCGACGTGCAGCAGGTCCGCATCGTCGGACCGCAGGATACGCCCGAGGCGGTTGGCTGCCAGCAGCTTTCCCAGCGCAGCGGGAACGTCGACCAGGAGCATCGACCGTCCGGACCGCCGAGCCCGCCGAGCCCCACCGAGCAGGACACCGAGGCCCGCATGGTCGACCAGCTCCAGGCCGGACACGTTCACCCGTAGCTGCCCGGTGCCGCCGTCGATGGCGGTATGCAGCCGCATGCGCATATCACCGACAGTGCGCACATCGACCCGTCCGGTCAACCGTACCGTCTGGATCTCCATACGTCCGTCGTCAAGAAGCATTACGTTCTCACCCATCAGGCCTCCCGTCCCCCCTGATTCACGCCCTGACCGATCGGGTCTGCCCGGCGATCAGAGGTTGTCGGACACGGCCGGATCCCACTCCGGACGCAAGGTTTCCCTGGGGCCTCCCATTGCGCGAAGAAGACATGATCACGCAATCTCGGCCAGCTGGTTGTCCAGACCTCCGTTCCTACCGCTGCCGCATCGGGAACCACAGGTACAGCGGCTCACCCCCAGCGTCAGTGTCCATAGTCGCAGAGTGGCGACGCAGACGCGCCGGGCGCCGGGTCGGTCCGCCCAGGCAGGACGAACGGGCTGGACGCAGGGAAGGAAGCAATCTCGACCGCACAGCGATCCAGAACTGCGACGATCCAGGGCTGCGACGATCCAGAACTGCGACGCGAGCCACGCATGAACGCCTGCGCGGAACCGGCCGCGCTGAGACGATGTAGTCCGTCCGACCCGCCGGCTCGGACAGCAGGGAGGTGACGGTGCCACTGAACAGCCTGCACTACACGATCGGTCCGGCCATTGCCGTCGCCGCCACCGCCGTACTCGTGGCGGTGTGCCGGTGGGTGTTCGCGCCGAACCGGCCGCGCGGTAGCCATGCTACCGCCACCAGCCACGGCGATTTCGGAATGCTGGTGCCCGTGGCGACGCTCCGCACGTCCACCGAGGCCGCCCGGCTGCGCCAGCTTCTCGGTCAGCATGGGATACGGTCGACGTCAGGCGCGGCGCCACCTGGCCCGATTCAGGTGAACGCCGACGGGAACACCCGCCGCCACCACCTACCCGGCTGGCACGTCATGGTGTTCCCCGAGGACTCCATGCGGGCGCGTGCCGTTGTCGCGGGCACCGAGCGAGACTGGGCCTGACGCCGCCCCGGGATCGCCGTACTGAGAGCGCCAGGCAATAGGGCGTGGGCCCCCGCGGTCCATGGCGTCATGCTCACCGTTCAGCCTGTCCGCCGCGCCGTGGCCTCAGCAGGCTCCCGATGGATGTCCGCGCCCAGCGCCCGCAACTGCTCGACGAAGCCGCCGTAGCCGCGGTCGATGTGGTGGACCTCACTGACCGCTGTGATGCCGTCAGCCACCAGGCCAGCCAGCACCAGTCCGGCCCCGGCCCGGACGTCCGAGGCCACCACCTGGGTGCCGACCAGGCGGTCCGCACGGCGCACGATGACGTGATGGCCGTCGGTGCGTAGCTCCGCGCCGAGCTTCAGCAGCTCCCGACAGAACACGAAGCGGCTTTCGAAAACATTCTCGGTGATGAGGGAGACCCCTTCGCTGACCGCTTCCAGAGCGATCGTCTGCGGCAGGAGATCGGTCGGAAAACCCGGATACGGCAGGGTGACCACGTCGATCGACCGCGGCGGCCGGTCGGCGACGACGCGGAAGCCGTCGGGCCGGACGGCCACCACGGCACCGGCCGTGGTCAGCTTGTCGAGCACGATGTCGAGATGATCGGCACGCCCACCCCGGACCAGCACGTCCCCGCCGGTCATCAGCGCGCCGATGGCGAAGGTACCGGCCACAATCCGGTCCGCGACCGTGCAGTGCGTGGTCGGCCGCAATTCGTCGACGCCGTCGATCACCAACGTGGACGTGCCCGCACCGTCAAGCTCCGCACCCATCGCCGTCAGCATCGCGCAGAGATCTGCGATCTCAGGCTCGCGGGCGGCATTGTCGATCACGGTCGTGCCCTTGGCCAGCACACCAGCCATCATCAGGTTCTCAGTAGCGCCCACGCTCGGGAAGTCCAGCCAGATGGACGCTCCCTGCAGCCGGCCGGCCGACCGGGCCACGAGTGTGCCCGCCTCGACATCCACCATGGCTCCGAGCTTGGTCAGACCGCTGACGTGCATGTCCAGAGCGCGGGTGCCGATCGCGTCCCCGCCGGGCAGGGCCACCCTGGCTTCGCCGCAGCGGGCGACCAGCGGACCCAGCACGACGACGGACGCCCGGATCCGGCGGACCACATCGCTGTCGGCCGCCGCACCGGGCCGGGCCGGCACGTCGATCGACAGCGAGCCGCCCGCGAAATCCCGCTCGACGGTCGCCCCGAGCGCTCGCAGGATATCGGCCATGACCGCGACATCCAGAATGTCGGGCACGGCGCGAAGAGTCGTCCGACCATGGGCCAACAGGCTCGCGGCCATCAGCTTGAGCACGGAGTTCTTCGCCCCCGGGACATCGACCTCGCCGACAAGCCGAGACCCGCCCCTGACCACGAAGCGTTCCACGGGACTCGATGCTATGGCCTGGGCACCCGGCCGTCAGCGCGGGCCGGCCGGTGCGTCGAGTCGGGCCGCCCGCCATGGTGTGATCGCGCGACCGAACGAGCGCGCGACCGAACGAGCGCGGCATAGTGTGACCGCCATGGCCATCCACCTGACCCGGATCTACACCCGCACCGGGGACGACGGGACCACCGCGCTCGGCGACATGTCCCGGGTCCGCAAGACCGACCCGCGCCTCGCGGCCTACGCGGACGTGGACGAGGCCAACGCCGCCATCGGCGTGGCACTGGCCCTCGGCGGACTCGCCGAGGACATCCGGGCGTTGCTCGCCCGGGTGCAGAACGACCTGTTCGACGTCGGTGCGGATCTGTGCACGCCCGTCGTGGAAAAGCCGGGCTTCCCACCGCTGCGGGTCACCGGCGCATATGTAGAACGGCTTGAAGAGGCCTGCGACCGGTTCAACGAGAACCTCCCGAAGCTGGCCTCGTTCATCCTGCCCGGAGGTACCGCCGGTGCCGCGCTGCTACACGTTGCGCGGACGGTCACCCGCCGCGCGGAACGGTCCGTCTGGGCGCTGCGCGAAGCCGACCCGGACCGTACCGGCGCGCTTCCCGCCCGCTATCTCAACCGGCTCTCCGACCTGCTGTTCATCCTCTCCCGGGTCGCCAATCCCGGCGGGGACGTGCTGTGGGAGCCGGGCGCCAACAGCTGACGACGCTGCGGCCTGGTTGCGGCGCGAAGATGATTTTTCGCGCCGCTCACGCCATCAGGGGATTACTCGGTGCCGGCCAGGACCGCATGTTCAGCCAGGATGCTGACCCCCTGCCTGGTCACTGACAGGAATCCGCCGTCGACCTCGACAGTCAGCGTGCGCTCGCCTGTCGTGACCCGCACCTGACCGCCGGCGACAAGGACCCCGAGCAGCGGCACATGCCCGGTCAGCACACCGATCTCACCTTCCGTGGTCCGTGCGACGACCATGTCGGCATCCCCCGACCACACTTCCTTCTCCGGCGAGACGATCGCCACCTGCATCGGCATCGCGCTGCCGTCCTTCCCGCTGTCGTCGGCCCTGGACCGCACGGATCCCAAGGGCCCTGCAGTTGGTGAATCCGGCCGTTTGGCTAGAGTTCCTTCGCCTTCTTCTCCGCCTCCTCGATCCCACCGCACATGAAGAAAGCCTGTTCCGGGAGATGATCGTAGTCACCTTCGGTCAGCTTCTTGAAAGACTTGATCGTCTCTTCGAGCGGGACGAACTTACCGGGGATTCCGGTGAACTGCTCGGCGACGAAGAACGGCTGCGACAGGAATCGCTGGATGCGCCGTGCCCGGTTGACCAGAATCTTGTCCTCTTCGGACAACTCGTCGATACCGAGAATGGCGATGATGTCCTGAAGGTCCTTGTAACGCTGCAGGATGCGCTGCACCTCACGCGCCACATCGTAGTGATCCTGCCCCAGATAGCGGGCGTCGAGGATGCGCGACGTCGAGTCGAGCGGGTCGACCGCCGGGTAGATCCCCAGGTCGGAGATGGCCCGGGAGAGCACCGTGGTCGCGTCGAGATGGGTGAACGTGGTGTGCGGGGCCGGGTCGGTGATGTCGTCCGCGGGAACGTAGATTGCCTGGAGCGAAGTGATTGAATGACCGCGGGTGGATGTGATGCGCTCCTGGAGCACACCCATCTCGTCGGCCAGAGTCGGCTGATAACCCACCGCACTCGGCATACGTCCGAGCAGGGTCGAGACCTCCGCGCCGGCCTGGGTGAACCGGAAGATGTTGTCGATGAACAGCAGCACGTCCTGCTTCTGGACGTCCCGGAAATACTCCGCCATGGTCAGCGCGGCGAGAGCGATCCGCAGCCGGGTGCCCGGGGGCTCGTCCATCTGCCCGAAGACAAGCGCGGTGTCCTTGATCACACCGGCCTCGGTCATCTCCAGGAACAGGTCGTTTCCCTCCCGGGTGCGCTCGCCGACACCGGCGAACACCGATACACCTTCGAACTGCGTGGCGACCCGGTTGATCATTTCCTGGATGACGACGGTCTTGCCGACGCCGGCGCCACCGAACAGGCCGATTTTCCCACCGCGCACATAAGGCGCAAGCAGGTCGATGACCTTGATGCCGGTCGTGAACATCTCCGTCTTCGACTCAAGCTGGTCGAATGGCGGTGCTGTTGCATGGATGGACCTGCGTACGTCGGTGTCAATGCTTTCGACGTCGAGCGGATCGCCGAGCACGTTGAACAGGTGCCCCTTGGTGGCGTTGCCAACGGGAACCGTGATAGGTGAACCGGTATCCTGAACCGGCGCTCCACGCACCAGACCGTCGGTCTGTTGCATGGAGATCGCCCGGACTGTGTTGTCACCGATGTGCTGCGCGACCTCGAGCGTCAGCGTTGCGGTCTGCCCGTCGATGGTGCGATCGACGCGCAGCGCACGGTAGATCTCGGGGATCTCGTCGGGCGCGAACTCCACATCGACGACCGGGCCGATTACACGGGCGACCCGGCCGATCCCAGGGGCCTTGCCCTCCACCGCGGCGGGCGAGGTAGTGGTAACGGTCATGGCGTCCTCTGCTTCATCAAGGTGCCCTCCGCGGCTGAGGACTCCATCAGGAGACCAGCGGCTTCAAGCGGTTCATCTGCATGTCATACCCCGAAGTCGCCGGCGGCTCCTCCCGCAGCCGGCGCCCTCAGGGGTCCTTCGATATAACCGTCGTCGCTCTGCGGGCTACGAGGCCTGGGCGAGAGCGTTGGCCCCGCCCACGATTTCCGATATCTCCTGAGTGATCGCATCCTGGCGGGCGGCGTTCGCCCGACGGGTGTAGGTCTTGATCAGGTCACCGGCGTTGTCCGTCGCGGACTTCATCGCCCGCTGGCGGGCCGCCGACTCCGATGCCGCGGACTCCAGCAGCGCCGCGTACAGCCGACTCTCGACGTAACGAGGGAGCAGCGCGTCGAGGACTCCCTCGGCCGACGGTTCGAACTCGTACTGCGGGAGCGGGCCGCCGGGCGGAGGCTCGGCGGTCGTCTCCAGCGCAAGCGGAAGAATGCGATGCGCAACCGGTCGCTGGGTCAGAGTGTTGACGTACTCGGTGTAGACGGCGTGGATCTCGTCCACTCCGCCGGCCTCACCGGACGCCACGAACCGCGCGATCAGCGCATCGGCGACTTCCTTGGCGTTGTCGTAGCTCGGCTGTTCGGAGAACCCGGTGAACTCACCGGCCAGCTCCCGACCGCGGAAGCGGTAGTACGTGACGGCCTTGCGCCCGACCGCGTACAGGAACGGCTCCTTGCCCTCCGAGCGCAACAGCTCCAGCAGCTCGCCCGTCCGGCGCAGCACGTTGGCGTTGTAACCACCGGCAAGCCCACGGTCACTGGTGACCATCAGAACCGCCACCCGCCGCGGATCTGCATGCTCTGTCGTCAGTGGGTGACGAACGGTGGTCTGCGACGCCACCGCGGAGATCACTCGGGTGATCTCGTCCGCGTAGGGCCGGGAGGCGGCAACCCGCGCCTTGGCCTTCACGATCCTGGACGCGGCAATGAGTTCCATCGCCCGAGTGATCTTCTTGGTCGACTGGATCGAACGGATGCGGCGCCGGTACTCACGGAGCTGGCCGGCCATGTCCTCAGTCCTCGTCCTTCGGCTTCGGCTCGTGTATCTTGATCGCCTCGCGCTCCAGCTCCGACGGGTCCAGACTCTCCGGCAACGGTTCGTTGACCAGCGGCTGACCACCCGACAGCATGAACTCGGCCTTGAACTTCGCGATCAGCTGCTCCAGCGCGGTGACGGTGTCAGCATCCAGCTTGCCCGTCTCGCGGATCGTCTTGAAGACCCCCGGCTGGCTCCGCTCGACGAACTCGAGGAACTCACGCTCGAACCGGCGGATGTCCGCGACCGGCACATCGTCAAGCTGCCCGGACGTACCCGCCCAGATCGACACGACCTGCCGCTCCACCGGGAAGGGCTCGTACTGGGGCTGCTTGAGCAGTTCGACCATGCGTGCGCCCCGGTCGAGCTGGGCACGGGATGCCTTGTCGAGGTCCGAGCCGAACGCCGAGAACGCCTCCAGCTCGCGGTACTGCGCAAGGTCCAGACGCAGCCGCCCCGCGACCGCCTTCATCGCCTTGATCTGGGCGCTGCCACCCACCCGGGAGACCGAGGTACCGACGTTGATCGCCGGCCGGACGCCCTGGTTGAACAGGTCGGTCTCCAGGAAGATCTGTCCGTCGGTGATGGAGATGACGTTCGTCGGGATATAGGCGGAGATATCGTTACCCTTGGTCTCGATGATCGGCAGACCGGTCAGGGACCCGGCGCCGAGCTCGTCGGAGAGCTTCGCGCATCGCTCCAGGAGCCGGGAGTGCAAGTAGAAGACGTCACCGGGGTATGCCTCACGACCCGGCGGGCGGCGCAGCAACAGCGAGATCGCCCGGTATGCCTCGGCCTGCTTCGACAGGTCGTCAAAGACGATCAGTCCGTGCTGGCCGTTGTACATCCAGTGCTGGCCGATGGCCGAACCGGTGTAGGGCGCGAGGTACTTGAGGCCGGCCGGTTCGTCGGCGGGCGCCGCCACGATGGTGGTGTAAGCCAGCGCGCCGGTCTCCTCCAGGGTGTTGAGGACAGCCCGAATCGTCGACTTCTTCTGCCCGACCGCCACATACACGCACTTGACCTGGAGCTTCGGATCCCCCGTCGCCCAGTTCTCCCGCTGGTTGATGATCGCATCCAGCGCGACGGCGCTCTTGCCGGTCTGCCGGTCGCCGATGATCAGCTGACGCTGACCACGGCCGATGGCGGTCATCGCGTCCACCGCCTTGATACCGGTCTGGAGCGGCTCCTTGACCGGCTGGCGCTGGACGACCGTGGGCGCCTGCAGTTCCAGGGCACGGGTCTCGGTGGAGACGATCTCGCCGAGCCCGTCGATCGGGCGGCCCAGCGGATCGACCACCCGGCCGAGGAAGCCGTCGCCGACCGGGACCGAGAGAATCTGGCCGGTGCGGCGGACCTCCTGGCCTTCCTCGATGTGTTCGGACTCGCCGAGGATGACGCAGCCGATCTCGGCGATGTCAAGGTTCAACGCCAGGCCCAGCACGCCGCCATGGAACTCCAGCAGCTCATTGGTCATGACGTGCGGAAGGCCCTCGACCCGCGCGATGCCGTCGCCGGCGACGACGACCCGGCCGACCTCCTCCCGCTCCCCGACGGATGCCTGGTAGGAGTCGACGTAGTCCCGGAGGGCGGCGCGGATTTCCTCCGGTCGAATGGAGAGTTCAGTCATCGCTTCGGTCCTTCAATAAATGGTGAGGGCACGTCCCGCAGGTCATGCGAGGTCTGGGTGTCCACAAGAACGCTCTATCGGTGCAGCCGCCGGCGCGCGTCGGTGAGGCGGCGGATGACGCTGCCGTCGACCACCTCGTCACCGATCCGCACGACAACGCCGCCCAGAACGGAAGGGTCGACGTCCATCTGGAGCTGGACATCACGTCCAAAATACCGGCTGATCGCTGTCCGCAACCGAAAAATCTGGTCCCCCGCGAGAGGTACAGCCGTGCGCACTACCGCGACGAGCCGGTTTCGGCGTGCCGCCGCGATCACGGTCAGCTGCTCAAGACGGCGTTCGAGATCACCGTGGTAACGCTCGGCGACAGCACGCTGAACGAGACGTATGGTCACGGCGTTGGCCTTGCCGTCCAGAAGCCTGGCCAGGAGTTCCTGCTTCGCAGGCCACGGGGCCGCCGGGTCGCTGAGGGCCAACGACAGTTCAGGTGTCCGGTTGAGGATGCGACCGAACCGGAACAGTTCGTCCTCCACGTCGTCGAGGGCGCCCTCCCGCTGCGCCTGGGCAAGCCGGACCTCGACCCCGAGCTCGGACAACGCGTGCTGGAGGTCGAGCGGCCGAGCCCAGCGACCGGTAGCCGCGACCGCCACGATGTCGAGCGCTTCCGCGGAGATCTTGCCGCCGAACAAACGGGCGGCAAGATCGGAACGAGCCGATCCGGGCACTCCCGGATCGGCCAGCGCCCGGCGGATCGCCGGCTCCCGGCTGAGAAGGTCCACGACCGCTTCAAGATCGTCCGCGAGACGACCGAGGTCGACCGGATGGCGGGACCGCGTCCCGACACCGGGCGGCCCGGTCGCCGTCAGCTCATCCAGGCGAGCTCGCGCCGAGGCCAGGGACTGTCGGCTGGATCCCTCCATGCCTCAGCCCCCCGGACCGGCCGGAACCGGAATCGCCGACTCGTCCGGATGCTCCAGGCCCGTGATGAAGTCGTCGACCAGCTGGCGCTGGCGGTCGTCGCGCTCCAGCTCGTGACCGACAATCTTCGTCGCGAGCTCGAGGGCGATGTCACCGACCTCGCGCCGGAGTTGAGCGACGATCTGCGCCCGCTCCGCGGCGAGTTGTGCCTCGCCCCGCGCTTTGATCTCGGCGACCTCGGTATCCGCCTGCGCACGCAGTTCCGTCAGGATCTGAATTCCCTGCTCACGGGCGTCCTCACGGATGCGGGCAGCCTCGGTCTGCGCGTCGGCGAGCTGCGCGCGGTAGGAGGTGAGAAGCTCCTGAGCCTCCTGCTGAGCGTGCGCGGCACGGGCGAGACTGCCCTCGATTCCCTCGGTCCGCTCGGCGTACGTCCGCTTGATCTGCGGGTAGATCTTCCAGAAGAAGAAGGCCACCAGCAGGCCGAACGACAGGGCGCCGATCAGCAGTTCACCGAGCGGTGGGACAAGGACGTTCTCATCCGACTTTGCGCTGTCCCCGGCGGCCAGCAACAGTGTTGCGGTAACCACGGTGTCCCCCCGGCTTAGGGGAAGACGAACGGGACGACGAAGCCGATCAGAGCCAGTGCTTCCGCCAGGGCGAAGCCGATAATCATGTACCGGAAGGCGACCTGCTCCGCTTCGGGCTGGCGGGCGATGGCCTGCACACCGAGGCCGAAGATAAGGCCGATTCCGATACCCGGCCCGATGGCCGCCAAGCCGTAGGCCACCGCGCCGAGGGAGCCGCTCACCTGATTGGCAGCAGCAAGCACCATGGAGGTGTCTGCCATGTCATATTCCTTTTCCAGTCGGGCACCGGGACCTGCCACGGTGCTGATCGAAGTGCTGATCGGGGTGTCCGAACCTTTTTATGCGTGCGCCCCGGCGGGCGCGCCGCTCATCGCGGGCGCCCCGCTCACGGCAGGAGCATGGTCAGTCGCTGGAGAACTTTCATGGCCACCGCCGGATTCGATCGCGCCGGAGATGAAGGCGGCCGTGAGGATCGTGATGATGTATGCCTGCAAGCCGTCGATGACAAGTTCGAAGCCGGTCAGCACGATCGTCATGAGCAGCGAGGCAAATCCGAAGACAAAAGGCGGCTTGGGCAGCAGGTACTCCGCGCCGAGCGAGAAGACCAGGAGCAGGATGTGGCCGGCGAACATGTTCGCGAACAACCGGACCGCGAGCGTGAACGGCCGCACGAGCATGGTCGACATGACCTCGATCGGCCCAAGCAGAACCTTGACGAAGACAGGCGCGGTCGGCGCTGGGTTTATCATATGCCCGAAATACGCCCGTGCGCCATTGGCCTGAATGCCGGCGTAGTTGAACAGCACATAGGTCACAGCGGAGAGAACAATCGGAATGGCTATTCGCGACGTCGGCGGGAACTGGGCGCCGGGAACAATCGCAAGCACATTACAGATGAACACGAAGCTGAAGAGCACGACCAGGTACGGGGTGTACTTCCGCCCCTTCTCCCCGATGACGTCCCGGGCGATCGACATGTCGATGAAGTCGTAGACCGACTCACAGACGTTCTGCAATCCGCGGGGCACGACCGTGGCCCGCCGGAAGCCGAGCCAGAAGACCACACCGACGAAGAGCGCGGCGAAGATCCCCAGCCCCGTCGCCTTGTTCAAGTAGAAATGAACCGGTCCGAGATCGACGTCGAACCAGTGCGGCGGCTGGAAGACCTCCTTGGTCGGGCCCTTGAAGCCCTCATCAGCGAGGACCAGGGGTCCCGCGGGGACCGGCACGACGGACACCTCCATGATCGAAATACACTCTCACCAGCTAAGGAAGAGACGCAGCCGTACCGGCGGCGGTGTGGACTCACCCTATCTGGTTCAGGCGGGACAGCCCCGCCAGGCGCGGGCCGGCTCCCTCTCGGGTACGGTGCCGCACCACGCATGACCATCCATCGACACGGCATGATCATGAGCCCGGCAGGACCGACGGGAGACACGACTCACACCGGATGTCCGCGAGTGGACACCCAGCACTGGCGATACTATCCACACCCCGTGGCGATCGGCATCAACTCCAGGCCGGCCAGAGCTGGTTCACTCCCTTGTTCACCTGAAAGTAGCCGGCTGGTTCATTTTTACGACGCTCTTCTCACGCTGAGAATCCAAGACGAGACCATAGGCAACTGGTGAGCTCGATCAGAAACGCTGCGTAGCCCTGCTGATCACAAGATAGAGCGACGCTGCCATGCCGACGATGACGCCGACCGGCAGGAACACCGTGCCGAGTCCGGTGAGGCGGTCAATCCCGTAGCCGACCAGCCCCCAGAACCCGGTTCCGGCCAGCAGGGTGCCGACTGCCGTCCAGGCTTCATCGGAGACCAGGCCGGGCCGGTACGGGGGACGCGGCGGTCCGTCGGCGGTCGGCTCCCCAAGGCCTCCGGCCGCGCGCGAAGAACCATCCTCGCGCGGCCTTTGGCCGGTCGGCTCCCCAAGGCCTCCGGCCGCGCGCGAAGAACCATCCTCGCGCGGCCTTTGGCCGGTCGGCTCCGCAGGGCCGCCGGCTGGCGGCGTCGGTTCGGCTTCGCTCACCCGTTCAGGGTGTCACGCCGGGAGTCTTCCCGCGCCTGGAAGACCGTGGGGTCGTAGAACGGGACCCGGGTATGGGTGGCAACCCACAGCTCGGCACCGAGCCATCCGAAGACCCCCACGAAGACGGCCCAAGCGAAAGCCGCAAGATCGATGCTGGTCGACCCTTCGAGGTGCACGAGAAGAGTCCCAAGAATTATGATCTTCACCAGGTAGGTGCCGAGCGCAGCTGGCAGCACCAACGCTCGTGCGCGCTGGGCGACAACGCTCACAGCCACTTTGCTGGCCGCGAAGAAAAACCCGACCAGGCACAGCCCGAGTACGACGGCGACAACTCCGGCCGCGCCCCGGATGAAACCTGCAACCACAAGGCTGGGAACAGCGAGGGTGGCGAGCACGCCCAGACCAAGTCTGATCGTCCGTCCGGTAGCAACGATCATGCGCGCCGCACCGACCGTTGACCGACCAGCAACAGGACCAGGAGCCCGATCAGGCCGAGGCCGACCACGGCGGCGAGAATAGGCAACGGTTGTCGCGAGAAAGATGCGGCCACCCCGCCGAAACCGAGCAGGGCCGCCCAGAAGTACATGATGAGAACCGCGCGGACATGGGATTTTCCGATCTCCAGCATCCGGTGGTGCAGATGCATCTTGTCCGCGGCGAAGGGCGACCGGCCGGCGCGGGTCCGGCGGATCACGGCTAGTCCGAGGTCGATGAACGGCACCGCCAGCACAGCCAGCGGAATGGCCAACGGAATCAGCGACGGCAGGGATCGGGACGGCCCGGCGTATCCGCCATAGGCGACCTGTCCGGTCACCGAGATCATGGATGCCGCCGACAGCAGGCCGACCAGCATCGAACCGGAGTCCCCCATGAACAGACTGGCCGGGTTGAAGTTGTGCGGCAGGAAGCCGAGGCAGACCCCGGCGGTGACCGCGGCCAGCAAGGCTCCCGGCGCCGCCCGGGAAAAGTGGTTGATCACAGCGACCTCGTAGGCGAAGTAGAACGTGGCCCCAGCGGCAATCGCCGCAACGCCAGCGGCAAGGCCATCCAGCCCGTCGATGAAGTTCATGGCGTTGACAAGAACGACCGTGGCGAAGATCGAAAGCGGCACGGCTGTCTCAGGTCCGAGACTGAAGGTGGTGTCACTGTCCGGGTTGACGGCGAACGACCACTGGACTCCCAGCAGGACCATCACACCGGCGGCGGCGACCTGACCCGCGAGCTTCGTGACCGCGTCCAGTGGCCACCGATCGTCCACCACCCCGAGCAGGCAGATCACTACGCTCGCGACACCCACCGCATGCGGCTCCGCCCAGTCCCGCGAGACCGAGGACAGGAACGGCAGCTCGTCGGCAACCTCCAGACCGGCTGCGACTCCGGCGAGCATGGCCAGTCCGCCGAGCCGTGGAGTCGGCACGGCGTGCACATCACGATCACGGACAGTGGCGACGGCGCCGATCCAGATGGCAAAACCCCGCGCGACCGGCGTGCACAGGAAGGTGACCGCCGCCGACACCGCGAATACGAGTAGATACTCCCGCAATAGCCTGACGCCTTCGCTGACCTACCGCACCACCGCGCTAGCGCCGGTAGGCCGGATGCCGGCCGACCAGGACGGAAACGGCTCTGGCGACATCAGTGCCCGCCGACGGGTCACGGACCGCCCGAGCGATCAGCGCCGCGATCTCCTTCATCTCGCCTTCCCGCATGCCCTGAGTGGTCACCGCCGGGGTACCGACGCGGATACCGGAGGAGACCGCAGGCGGTTGCGGGTCGTACGGGATGGCGTTCTTGTTCAGCGTGATCCGCGCCGCGTCACACCGGGCTTCGGCATCCTTACCGGTTACGCCGAGATCGCGCAGGTCGAGCAGGGTGAGGTGGGTGTCGGTGCCGCCGGCGACCGGCCGCACGCCTTCGGCCGCGAGCCCGTCCGCGAGGGCCTGGGCGTTGACGATGACCTGACGGGCGTACTCGGCGTAAGCCGGGGTCGCGGCCTCCCGCAACGCCACCGCTTTGGCGGCGACCGCGTGCATGAGCGGGCCGCCCTGGCTGAACGGGAACACCGCCTTGTCGATCCGCTGGGCAAGTTCTTCCCGGCAGAGGATCATCCCACCTCGGGGCCCACGCAGGACCTTGTGGGTGGTGAAACTGACCACGTCGGCGTACGGCACCGGGCTGGGGATGGCTCCGCCCGCGACCAAGCCGATGAAGTGCGCGGCATCGACCATCAGCCACGCTCCGACCTCGTCCGCGATCGAGCGGAAGGCCGCAAAGTCGATCAATCTGGGATACGCGGTGGCGCCACAGATCATCATTTTGGGCCGATGCTGCCGCGCGAGGTCCCGAACCTCATCGTAGTCGATCAATTCGGTGTCCTCGCGCACTCCGTAGGCGACGACATCGAACCACTTCCCGCTGAAGTTCACTCGGCTACCATGAGTGAGATGACCGCCATGCGGTAGTGACATCGCCAACACGGTGTCGCCAGGGGCGAGCAGCGCCGCGTACACCGCGAAGTTGGCCTGAGCCCCGGAATGCGGCTGCAGGTTCGCGTGGTCGGCACCGAACAGCGCCTTCGCCCGGGCGATGCCGATCTCCTCCGCACGATCGACAACCTGGCACCCGCCGTAGTAGCGACGGCCCGGATAGCCCTCGGCGTACTTGTTCGACAACGTCGACCCGAGGGCCGCCAGCACCGCAGGCGAGGTGAAGTTCTCACTCGCGATGAGCTGGAGACCCCCACGGAGTCGGTCCAGTTCGTCCAGGACGACATCCGCGATCTCTTCGTCCTCGGCACGGAGCTGATCGAAGTCCGGGCCCCAGAACGGGGTGCTCATAAGCTGCCTCTCCTCCTGCGTGACTGGCCCGTGGCTGCGCGGCCGACCCATGCCGCATGCAGGCAGCCGGGCCAGGAGCGACCTGGCATGGGTTTGTCCCGATCGCGACGCCCCACCTTCGGCTGCTCCAACTCCCGACAGCTTACGGCGCAGAGCCGGAGCGGGCCGCAAGCGTCATGCGGTGACCGCGGGTTCCTGGACTGACGGCAGAACCTCACGCAACGCCGTCATCGTGACCGCACCCGCCCGCAGCACCCGGGGGACCTCACCGGTGCAGTCGACGATCGTCGACGCGATGCCGGCCGAGCACGGCCCGCCGTCGAGGTACACCTCGGCTGAGTCACGGAGCTGCGCCATGGCGTCCTCCACCGTGGTCGCAGGTGCCTGACCGCTGATGTTCGCGCTGGACACGGCCATCGGCCCGGTACGGCCGAGCAGTTCGATGGCGACCGGATGCAGTGGCATCCGCACCGCGACAGTGCCCCGGGCATCCCCGAGATCCCAGCTCAACGACGGCGCATATGGCACGACCAGCGTCAGCCCACCCGGCCAGAATGCCCGGATCAGGTCCTGCATCGGCTCGGTGACCTGCTCGACGAGCCCGTCGAGGGTGCGCCACGCACCAACCAGTACAGGGACGGGCATGTCCGGTCCGCGGCCTTTGGCGGCCAGCAGCGCGCGCACGGCGACCTGGTCAAACGCGTCCGCGCCAATGCCGTACAGCGTGTCGGTGGGCAACACGACGAGCCTGCCATGGCGCACCGCGCGCGTCGCCGCCTCAAGACCGGCCGTACGCCGTTCGGAGTCCGCGCAGTCGTACCGTTCGCTCACTGACTCTCGTGGCCTCACTGGCTCCCCCATTACGTCCGTGGTGCTGCGTCACTTCGGCAGTACGTCACTTCAGGAGTATGTCGTGACAGCGGCGGCGCCTCGGGGCCCCGCCCCGCTCCCTGCCAGGTCCCTACCGACCGGTCTCGCGGCCGGTGCGAGGCCGGCGCGAGGCTGAGACGAACCGGGCTCGCCCCGCCAGGTCGGGATGGTCCCGAACATCGTCCCAGCAGTCGAGTGCATGCAGCAGCGCAGGGGCCGCCAAGCCGTGTCGGTCGGAGTGTTCGATCACCAACTGCCCACCGTCGCGCAACAGGCCGCCCGCCACCTGCGCGACGGCTCGAACCCCCGCCAGACCATCTGGTCCGGCCCACAGCGCGGCAGGAGGATCATGCTTACCGACTTCGGGTTCGACCAGGTCCCGTTCGTCATCCCACAGGTAGGGCGGGTTACTCACCACCAGATCGACCCGGCCGAACAGACCCGCAAGCTCTCGGGCAACCGTGGCAACCGGCTCGCGACCGTCGCTGAGGCCGCATCCGGCCGGCTCGATCCCGACGTCGGCGTGATGCAGGATCAGCCGGCCGTCGGCGTCGGTGAAGCCCTGGGCCGCGATGTTGCGGGCCGCCCAGACCAGCGCGCCCGGATCACGTTCGACAGCGTGTACGCGCGCGCCGGGTAGTTCCTGCGCGAGGGCGAGAGCGATCGCGCCGGAACCGGTGCAGAGATCCACACAGATCGGCCGTGTCCACCCGGCCATCCGAACCGCGTCGAGTGCCCAGCCGACCACGGTTTCGGTCTCCGGCCGAGGTATGAACACGCCCGGGCCCACGGCAAGAGTGAGATAACGGAAACCGACGGTACCCACCAGGTGCTGGAGGGGCACCCGCGCGACCCGCCGCGCCACGAGCTCGGCAAACCGCTCCAGGTCCGCCGGGGTCATGGTGGCCGTCGGCGCCAAGCGCCGGCGGGGCTCACCGGTCACGTATGCCGCGAGCTCTTCGGCGTCCGACCGGGGACTGGCTACTCCGGCCACGGCAAGAGCGGCAACCGCTGCACGCATGGACGAAACCAGCGGGCTCATCGGAACGGGCGTTGCCGGCTCACGGTGGGGCCCGACGGAGGTCATGACGGCGATCCGGCCGAGAGCCTCGCCTCCAGGTCCGCCGCAACCAGTGCGTCCAGTACCTCGTCGAGTTCACCGTCGAGTACCTGATCGAGGTTGTGCGCTTTGAATCCGACCCGGTGATCGCTGATCCGGTTTTCCGCGAAATTGTAGGTACGGATCCGCTCGGACCGGTCCACTGTACGAACCTGACTGGCCCGTGCCGCCGATGCCTCTGCCTGCGCCCGCTCGCGGGCGGCGACCAGCAGTCGGGCACGCAGAATGCGCAGGGCCGACTCCTTGTTCTGCAGCTGACTTTTCTCATTCTGGCAGGAGACCACCAGGCCGCTGGGAAGATGGGTGATACGCACCGCCGAGTCCGTCGTGTTGACGCTCTGCCCACCGGGGCCCGAGGAGCGGTACACATCGATGCGCAGCTCATTGGGGTCGATCTCGACTTCGACCGCCTCGGCTTCGGGCAGCACCAGGACCCCGGCCGCCGAGGTGTGGATACGACCTGCCGACTCGGTGACCGGAACCCGCTGCACCCGGTGGACACCACCCTCGAACCGCAGCCGCCCGAACACGCCACCGGTGCTCGTCCGGCCGGCCTTCACCGCCACGCTCACGTCCCGATACCCGCCGAGATCGCTGGGATTCGCGTCCAGGATCTCGGCCCGCCAGCCGCGCCGCTCGGCGTAGCGCAGGTACATCCGCAGCAGGTCGCCTGCGAACAGCGCAGACTCCTCACCGCCGGCGCCCGCCTTGATCTCAAGGATCGCGTCCCGGGCGTCGTCAGGGTCGGTGGGCACCAGATGGGTGTGCAGGCGGTCCCGCAACACCGCGTGCGCGGCCTCAAGCTCCGCGACCTCGGCGCGAAACGAGACATCCTCGGCGGCGAACTCCCGGGCGGTCGCAAGGTCCGCATCGACCCGGTCCAGCTCGCGCGCGGTCTCCACGACCGGGATCAGTTCCGCGTACCTACGACCGAGACTGCGTGCCAGCGCCGGATCGGCATGCACGGACGGATCGGCGAGACGGCCCTCCAGCTCGGCGTGCTCGGCAAGCAGACCGTCGAGTGGAGTGGTCATTTCGGGAATCTCCTGGTCTAGTGGCCAAAGGCGACGCGACGATGGTCTTCCGCGTCGCCGGCGGCCTACGGGACATCAACAGCCAAAGGCGACGCGACGATGGTCTTCCGCGTCGCCGGCGGCCTACGGGACATCAACAGCCAAAGGCGACGCGACACGGACGCCAAACAGCGCCCGCGCCGCTGTCGGACAGGGCACGGGCGCTGTAAACGTGCTATTTCGTCCCCGGCCCGGCCTTGTCGCCGGGACTACGGCGACCGAAGCGCCGCTCGAACTTCTCGACCCGACCGCCGACATCCAGAATCTTCTGCTTGCCGGTGTAGAAGGGGTGGCACTGTGAGCACACCTCAGCATTGATCACGCCGTCCGACTTGGTGCTACGGGTCGTGAACGTGGAGCCGCAGGTGCAGACGACCGCAGTCTCACGGTACGTCGGATGAATGTCAGCCTTCATGATCCTTCTTCCCGAAGTGGCCGCCGGGTCGCCCTGCCATGACGGCGAGGGCGTGAACCGGTGCCGGGTCTCAACGTTCCAGTCTGCCAGAAGCTTCCGGTCGTCCAGGGACAGCACCGCGGACGCTCTTAGTCCTGCCCTGGAGTCGTCTTCGCGATCTGCATCAGGAACTCGTAGTTCGTCCGCGTCTGCTTCAATCTCTCCAGAAGAAGATCGAGTGCCTGCTGGGACTCAAGGGTATGCAGAACCCGACGCAGCTTATGCATGATCACAAGCTCGTCCGGCGCAAGTAGGATGTCCTCCTTGCGGGTTCCGGACGGGTCGACGTCAATCGCCGGGAAGATCCGCTTGTCGGCGATCTTCCGATCAAGCTTGAGCTCGGCGTTGCCCGTTCCCTTGAACTCCTCGAAGATCACAGTGTCCATCGTGGAGCCCGTCTCCACCAGCGCCGTGGCGATGATCGTCAACGACCCGCCGTTCTCGATGTTCCTGGCAGCACCGAGGAACCGCTTCGGCGGGTAGAGCGCGGTCGAGTCCACACCACCGGACAGGATCCGGCCGGATGCGGGAGCAGCCAGGTTGTAGGCCCGCCCGAGCCGGGTGATCGAGTCAAGCAGCACGACGACGTCCTCGCCCAGTTCCACCAACCGCTTGGCCCGCTCGATGGAGAGCTCGGCGACGCTGGTGTGGTCGGACGGGGGCCGGTCGAAGGTTGACGCGATGACCTCGCCCTTGACCGACCGCTGCATGTCGGTCACCTCTTCCGGGCGTTCGTCGACAAGAACGACCATGAGGTGACATTCCGGGTTGTTTGTCGTGATCGCGTTCGCGATGGCCTGCAGCACCATCGTCTTTCCCGCCTTCGGTGGGCTGACGATCAACGCCCGCTGGCCCTTTCCGAGCGGCATCACCAGGTCGATCACCCGGGTTGTCAGCAACTGCGGCTCGGTCTCCAAGCGCAGCCGCTCCTGCGGGTAGAGCGGGGTGAGCTTGGTGAACTCGGGTCGGTTGCGCGCCTCATCCGGGTCCAAGCCGTTGACCGTGTCGAGCCGGACCAACGCGTTGTACTTGTCCCGCCGCTGCTCGCCCTCCTGCGGCGCCCGAACGACTCCGGTGATCGCGTCACCGCGGCGCAGACCATGGCGACGGACCTGAGCCAGGCTGACGTAGACGTCGGTCGGGCCGGTCAGGTAACCGCTGGTTCGCACAAAGGCGTAGTTGTCGAGAACGTCAAGGATGCCCGCGACCGGAACCAGTACGTCGTCCTCGCGGACCACCGGCTCCGACTCGCTGAAACCGCCAGTCTGGCGGCCGCGGTTGCGGCCACGCTCACGGAACCTGCCGCGGTTGCGCCGGTTCCCGCCGGCGAAGTCGTCGTCGCGCTCAGCCGAACCCCGCTCGACCTGACCCCGGTCACTCTGACCCCGCTCGACCTGACCCCGGTCACTCTGACCCCGCTCAGCCGAACCCCGCTCAGCCTGG
>NZ_CAUVXI010000019.1:30721-40522 GCF_963555845.1 Protofrankia sp. Cas8
ACCCTGCCGGTCGCCCTGTTGGCGCCCTTGCCGCTCGGCGGCAACGGGACGGTCAACCGACGCGCGGTCTCCTTCGACCTGCTGACGATCACGCCGGTCATCTCGACCACGCACGCTGCCGTTGTCCGACACGCGGGGCACAGTGGTCGGTGCCGCCACGGACAGCTCCACAGGGGTGGTGGACACCGGCGTGCTGGGCGCGCTGGCTACGGCAGGTGCACTTGCCGCGGCAAGTGCGTTGGCCGCGGCGGGTGCGGGTGCGGGTGCCGCAGCAAGGCCGGCCGGCGCGGTCCCGGCCGCCGTGGCGTCCTGCGTGCCGACGGCTCGCACGCTCGCGGATCCGTCCGCGGGACCGGACGCAGCCGCGCCACCACGGGTGTCACCGGGGTCGGGCAACGCCTCGGTCAGCGTCCCCTGCTCGCCGACGGCGGTGGACGGGCTGCCCGATGCCCGGGAAGCCCCACGGCGGGTCCGGACACGCGTCGCGCCCTCGACTGCCGCGGTCGCCTCAGCCGCGGACGACGCGACCGTGGGCTCGGCCGCGTCCGCGCTGTTCGTGTTGGTGCGCATGGACGTGGACGAGCCTCGGGTACTCCGGGCCGGTTGCGCATCGGCGGCAGCCATGGCGGGTTGCGGGGCCGCGGCATCCGCGCCCCCAGCGACGCCGGCGGGAGTCTGAACGTTCTGGATGGCCGCGATGAGCTGCCCCTTTCGCAGGCGTCCCACGCCTTGAATACCCAACGAAGTTGCCATGGCCTGCAGCTCCGGCAGGAGCATGGCTGAAAGGCCGGTGCCTGACCGCCGGCGTCGCGGAGAACCAGCGTCCACGGACGACGTCGGTGTCTGGGACTCCGCGGACTCACGTGCGCTGTCAGGCAGCACGTCGGTGGTGTCGCTCAAGATGTTCCTTCCCTGAAGGGACCGGCTCAAGGGAGCCGGGTGATGCTTGTTGACCTTCTTCGCCTGGGCATCCCACATGGAAACGATATTCAGCGCCAGGTGGGCAAGCAGAGCGCCCGTGGACGGCGCCAACGGCCGAGCGCCGCGTGCGAACTCGTCAATCCCGCTGAGGACTTGTCGGTGCTGGCCGAGGCTTCGATGACGAGGCTGAGGCACCAAGTTCCGGCACCAGGATCCGGCTACGATGAACCGGTAGCACCGGCGGGCGAGCACGCGCCGCGGCGGCAGCGGGTGCAGTCATCAGACTATCCAGACGGAGTCACCTGGGCAACAACCTTCGAGCGGCTTTGCTTCCCGGTCCTCCGTTTCCAGCCCAAGGCGCGACCATTTCGGCTGGATGTCGTCCTGCGACGCATCCGTCCGGCGGCGAGCATGAGAGGTTCGGACGGAAAACCGGCTCACATGGGAGACCCGAGGTAGACCGCAGCTGCCGGTGTCAGCCCGCGATGAGCCTGACCCGGGCCCCGTCCCTGTCCACCGGCAGGTCGAGCACTGTGAAACCGCCCCCGCCACATGCGCGGGCAACATCAGCTTGCTCCGCACCGACTGCGAGGGCCAGCACGGTTGGTCCGGAACCCGACAGAACGGCCGCCAGGCCCGCCGCTCGCAGTTGGCTGAGCAGGTCACGGGTTTCAGGCATGGACGGTAGACGGTAGGGCTGGTGCAGCCGGTCGTCGGTGGCCGCCAGCAGGGCATCCACCCAGGGCGCCGGACCCGACCGGTCGTTGCCGAGCCGAGCACCGGGAAAGTAGTTGTAATCGGGCTGACCTGTCCGCTCCTGCCTATTGCCGGGCTCGGTCCCCACCGTCTCCGGGTACACCGTCTCCGGATGCAGAGTCCCTGACATCGCCATGGCCAACAGCGCCGCGCGTCCCGCATTCGCCGCCGCATCAGCATGCAGCACAGTCACTGGCAACGCAGCCCGTGCTGCGGATGTCGCCTGGCGGCGGACGGGAATAAAGGCTACTGGCCGCAGATCATCCGGTGGATTGGTTCGAACCACCTGTGGGTGACCGGCGTCATCATACCACGCCACAGTGAAGCCACCGAAGAGCGCGGGGGCGACGTTGTCCGGATGGCCCTCGATCTGGCAGGCGAGAGCGAAGACGTCCATGGCAGTCAGGCGACCTTCGCCCAGCGCGCTCGCGGCCAGCAAACCCGCCACGATTGCCGCGGCCGACGAACCGAGCCCACGGCCGTGCGGGATGCGGTTGACACAGGTCAGGCCAAGCCCGGGCGGCGCGAGGCCGAGCGCATCGAGCCCGGCCCGCACCGCACGCGCGATCAGATGGGTCTCGTCCCTGGCGCCGTCATCCTCACCGGTCACGTCAATCGACAGGCCCGAGTCGGTGGTGACCACCGTCAGATCGTCATACAGGCCGAGCGCGAGACCACAGGCGTCAAAACCCGGGCCGAGGTTCGCGCTGGTCGCCGGCACCCGCACGCTGACCCCGGCCGCCCCCGACCCCCGGGCGGCACGGTTCACGACCGCTGCAGATCAAGAGCCGCGGCCGCGGCCGCAGCCGTAGCCGGTATGGTCACCGGCTTGGCCGCCCCGCTGATCGCCCACTCGGGGTCTTTGAGGCCGTTGCCCGTCACCGTGCACACGACCTTCTCACCGGCCTGGATGAGGCCTGCGGCACGCGCCTGGAGAAGTCCCGCCACACTCGCCGCGCTGGACGGTTCGACGAACACACCTTCGTTGCGCGCGAGCAGTCGGTAGGCCGAGAGGATCTGACGGTCGTTGACCGCGTCAATCGTGCCGCCGGAGGCGTCCCGGGCAGCCAGCGCGAAAGCCCACGACGCGGGGTTGCCGATCCGGATCGCGGTAGCGATCGTCTGTGGCGCTGTGACCACGCTGCCGCGCACAATGGGTGCGGCACCCGCTGCCTGGAACCCGTGCATGCGAGGCCGGCCGGAACCGTGGAGTGCGTCCTCCTCCACGTAGCCACGCCAGTAGGCGGTGATGTTCCCTGCGTTCCCGACCGGCAGACAGTGCGCGTCGGGTGCAGCACCCAGGTCCTCGACGATCTCGAAGGCAGCGGTCTTCTGCCCCTCCAGGCGGAACGGGTTGACCGAGTTGACCAGGGTCACCGGGCAGGTTTCGGCAAGCTCCCTGGCCACCCGCAGACAGTCGTCGAAGGAGCCCTCAAGCTGCAGCAGCCGCGCCCCGTGTACCAGCGCCTGAGCCAGTTTCCCCAACGCGATCTTTCCGCTCGGTACGAGCACGGCGCAGGTCAACCCGGCCCGGGCCGCGTACGCGGCGGCGCTCGCGCTGGTGTTGCCGGTGGACGCGCAGATCACCGCCTGCGAACCCGCCTCGACCGCGCGACTGATCGCCATGGTCATCCCACGGTCCTTGAACGAGCCGGTCGGGTTCGAGCCCTCGATCTTGAGATGAACATCGCATCCGGTCACCGCCGAGAGGTGCACCGCGGGGAGCAGGGGGGTGCCGCCTTCCCGGAGGGTCACGACCGGCGTGTTCGAGGAGACCGGCAGACGGTCCCGGTACTCCTCGATCACGCCGCGCCACACCCGCCGGGTGCGGTTGACCGAACCCGGGGCCCGTCCGCTCGTCGCGGCCGCGTCTGTCGTCCGCGCTGACGATGTTGCTGCTGGCGATGTCGTCACAGCTCACCTCCCTCTACCCGCATCACGCCCGCGACCGCCCGCACGACGTCCAGCTCCCGCAGTTCCTCGACTGTTGCGGACAGTGCCGCGTCGCTGGCGGTATGCGTGATCAGAACAAGACTGGCGTCGTCACCGTGGCCGTCCTGGCGGACACTCTGGATGGAAACGTCCTGACGGGCGAACGCGGCGGCGACCGAGGCGAGCACCCCGGTCTTGTCCGTCACGTCCAGGTTGATGTAATAGCGCGTCACGGTGGCGCCCATCGGCAGGACGGGCAGGTCGGCATAGGCGGACTCGCCCGGACCCCGCCGTCCGGCCAGCCGGTTGCGCGCCACCGCCACCAGGTCACCCAGCACCGCGGACGCGGTCGGAGAACCACCCGCACCGCGACCGTAGAACATCAGCTGGCCGGCCGCCTCCGCCTCAATGAACACGGCGTTGAACGCCTCCCGGACCCCGGCGAGCGGATGGGAACGGGGAATCATCGCAGGATGCACCCGCACACTCACACCGGGTACATCGGGTGACCGTTCGGCGATAGCCAGCGCCTTGACCGTGCATCCCATGGCGCGGGCACTGGCGATGTCCGCGGCGGTGACGCCGCCGATGCCCTCCCGGTGGACGTCGGAAAGGGTGACCCGGGTGTGGAACGCAAGCTGCGCGATGATCGCGGCCTTGGCGGCGGCGTCGAATCCGTCGATGTCCGCGCTCGGGTCGGCCTCCGCATAGCCGAGCGTGGTCGCCTCCTCGAGGGCCTCGGCGAACCCGGCGCCGGTCTCGTCCATCCGGGTGAGGATGAAATTGGTCGTGCCGTTGACGATACCGAGCACGCGTCGGACCCGATCACCGGCGAGACTCTCCCGCAGCGGGCGCAGCAGCGGGATCGCACCGGCGACCGCCGCCTCGTAGTAGAGGTCCACACCGCGGTCGGCTGCCGCGCCATACAGCGCGGCACCGTGGGTGGCAAGGAGCGCCTTGTTCGCGGTCACCACCGATTTCCCCGCGTCCAGTGCCGCGTGCAGCCAGGTGCGGGCCGGCTCGATGCCGCCCACCACCTCCACGACGATGTCGACGTCGTCCCGGGTCGCGAGACCGTCCGCGTCCGTGGTGAAGAGCGCCGGATCGACCGGCAGGTCACGGACCACCGACAGGCGACGGACCCCGATGCCGGCAAGTTCCAGGGGTGCGCCCACCCGGGCGGCGAGAT
Source organism: Protofrankia sp. Cas8 (assembly GCF_963555845.1). Lineage (NCBI taxonomy): Bacteria > Bacillati > Actinomycetota > Actinomycetes > Frankiales > Frankiaceae > Protofrankia > Protofrankia sp. Cas8. The sequence continues at coordinate 35,520 of NZ_CAUVXI010000019.1, forward strand.
CCTCGGCGTGGGTGTGCAGGAGCCGGACGACGTCGCTCCCGACCACACCGCACCCCAGCAGCGCAATCCTCATCCCGAGTTCCTCATCCCGAGTTCCTCATCCCGCGTTCCTGACCATGGTGTCCTCGTCGCGTCCAGCGGCAGGGACGTCCGCTTCGGGGGTGTCGGCCTCGTCGATGTCCGCCTCGGGGGTGTCCGCCTCGGGGGTGTCCGCCTCGTCGATGTCAAGGCGCAGCAGGTCCGCTTCCGTTTCCCTGCGGACGATCACATGAGCCCGTCCGGCGCGGACCGCGACAACCGGTGGCCGCGGAACATGGTTGTAGTTGCTGGCCATGGAGCGGTGGTATGCCCCGCTCGCCGGTACCGCGACAAGGTCTCCGGGCCGGATGTCGCCCGGCAGCGCAACGTCGTGGGCGATCACGTCACCGGACTCGCAGTGCTTGCCGACCAGCGTGACCACGTGCGGCACGGCCGCGCTGTGCCGGGAAACCAGACGGACAGCGTAACGCGCATCATACAGTGCGGTGCGGATGTTGTCGCTCATACCACCGTCGACGCTGACATAGGTGCGCAACCCGGGCAGTTCCTTGACCGTCCCGACCTCATACAGCGTGATCGCGCTCGGACCGCTGATGGCCCGGCCCGGTTCGACCGCCAGCCGCGGGACGGCGAGCCCGGCCGCTGCACACTCCTTGCCGACGATCGTGCGGAGCCGGTCGGCGACGTCCGCGACATCGAGTGGCGCGTCCTCGCCGGTGTAGGCGATCCCCAGGCCGCCGCCGAGATCGAGCTCGGGCAGTTCGACACCGTGGGCATCGCGAACGACGGCCAGCAGCCCCACCATACGATGGGCGGCCAGCCCGAATCCGGCGGTGTCGAATATCTGCGAACCGATGTGCGCGTGCGTCCCGACGAGCTCAAGGTGGTCGGACGCGGCCAGCACCCGTCTGATCGCCTCGGCCGCCGCGCCGCTGGCGAGCGAGAAGCCGAACTTCTGGTCCTCCTGCCCGGTGGCGACATAGTGGTGGGTGTGGGCCTCCACTCCCGGAGTGACCCGGACGAACACTCGCTGACGCACGCCGGCCTGCGCGGCCACCGCCGCCAGGCGGGAGATCTCCACGAACGAGTCGACGACGATCCGCCCGACGCCGTAGGCGACCGCCCGCCGCAGCTCGGCGATGGACTTGTTGTTGCCGTGGAAGAGCAGCCGTTCGGGTGGAAAACCCACCGCCTCCGCAACGCCGAGCTCACCGCCCGTGCAGACATCCAGCGAGAGCCCTTCGGCGGCGACCCATCGGGCAATCGAACGCGACAGCAACGCCTTACCCGCGTAGTAGACATCGCCGTCGGTGAAAGCCAACCGCCATGCCCGGCAACGCGCCCGGAAGTCATCGGTGTCCAGGATGTAGGCGGGCGTGGCGAACTCGGCCGCGAGCGCGTCCACCCGCAGCCCGCCGACCCGCAGCACACCGTCGGCGTCCACGGCGGCGGACGCCGGCCACAGCGCGTCCTCCAGCTGATGCCGGCCCTGGGCGGGAGAAACCTCGTCACGCACAACAGTCACATCCTCGTCGGAGCTGACACGCCCAGCAGCCGCAGGCCGTTCGCGAGGACAATCCTGGTCGCGTCGGCGAGGAGCAGCCGTGCTCCGTTGCGGGCCCCCGCCTGCTCGTCCCCCTGTGGCAGTACCCGGCAGGCGTCGTGAAAACGGTGATAGGTACCGGCGACTTCCTCGAGGTAACGCGCCACCCGGTACGGCGCTCTGCGTCCGGCCGCGGTCTGCACGACCCTCGACAGTTCACCGAGCACCAGCAGCAGGTCACCCTCGCGTGGATGGGTCAGCGCCGACACCTCGGCGTCCTCGACATCCAAGGAGAGTCCCAGCTCCCCGGCGTTGCGCAGCAGGGCGCAGATCCGGGCATGGGCGTAGCGGACCTGGAATGCCGGGTTGTCGTTCGTCTGCCTGGCAAGGAGGTCCAGGTCGAGGGTGAGGGCGCGGTTGAGGGGGACACGAACGAGCCAGTAGCGGGCGGCGTCCGCGCCGACGGCGTCCACCAGCTCACCGATCGTGAGAAAGGCCCCGACCTGCACCGGCGCCTCCACCGGCTCACCGCCGCGGGTGAGCGACACCGGCGCCCCGACCATCGCCTCGTCGCAACGGTCAGGCGGCTGCGGATGGCGAACCGCATCGAGCAGCATGGCCGATGCGTCCGCCACGGCCGCCCGGCGTGCCGACGCAAGAGTCGCCGTTGCAGGGATCGCCGTTGCAAGGGCCGCCCGGCCATCCGCAGCCGATCCACGGCCATAGTCACCACCCGTCCGCACGATGATGCGGGCGATCTCCCCGACTGCCCCGCCAGCCAATCGGATGTTGAGGAAGCCTGACCCGGCCACGTCCACACCGGCCACTGCCCGCTCCTGGCGCAGCCGACCCGCGACCGCCTCGGCGACCTCGCGCGATGGTCGCCGCGCCGAGCGGGCAAGGCGCAGCGCGATCGGCGTGGCATAGTCACCATGATCGAAAGATCTGGGCCGCTCGACCGTCACCGCTGCGGGAATCGCCACGTCAAGCTCACCGTCCGCGATCAGCTGCCCGACGATGCCCCGCACGGTTTCCGCGAGGTCGTCGGGGGTCATGACGCGATGCTATCGGTGTGGGGCGAGCGAACCGTCGCCACCGATCACCGCAGTGTCGACAACGGACGGCCGGTGGCACAACGGCTGACATCTCAGACGGTCTGGCCATGACCGGCCAGGCGACGCACTACCCCGATCAACTCGTCCGGGTCGAACGGCTTGGTGAGGTAGTAGTCGACGCCGAGGCGGTCCCCGCGCCTGAGATCGGCGGCCTGCGCGCGGGCCGACAACAGGATCACCCGGATATCCGCGGTCTCCGGGTCGTCGCGAAGGCGGGCGACCACGTCCCAGCCGTCGAGGTGGGGCATCATGACGTCCAATGTGATCACATGCGGGGCGACGTCCCGCACCCGCTCGAGGCAGTCCAACCCGTCGATCGCAGTGTGCACCTCGAAGCCCTCCAACTCCAGGTTGACCACCACGAGCTGACGGATCACCGCGTCGTCGTCGACGACGAGAACGCGTGGGGGGTCGCGGTACACATCGGGAGCTTACGGCGAGCCGACTGCCTGACCACCGCCACGGTCCTGGTACGGTATGACTGCTTGCCCTGAAGCCCCCGTAGCTCAGGGGATAGAGCACCGCCCTCCGGAGGCGGGTGCGCAGGTTCGAATCCTGCCGGGGGCACGTTCGTGGGACCAGCCGAAACGGTCTGCGACTAGGACAAACCAATTCCGCTTCCCTCCCTCCGGAGTCCGGCGCTGTACGGCCGGCACCGGGGCGCTACGGCCCTCTCTGCCAAATGGGCGCCCAACTATCCGGCGGCAGACCGGCCCAGTCCAAGAGCTTCTTCGACGCGTGCCCGCATCGCGGCCCCTCCCCTGTCGAGGCACTTCACGTAGATCCTCAGCAGGATGTCCACGGAGTGACCCGGCCCACTCGGCCACGTCGGTTGGTGGTATCCCGGCGTTCAGCCAGGCGGCGGCGAACGGGGCCTGGCGTGCGTTCTCCTACGGACGTTGGCCCACCGACCTCCCGGCAGGGTTCTTGCCGCTGTCCGCCTGGGCGCGATACCGACTCCCGGACGTGCCTGGCCGCGGCGGCACACCTGTCTGTTCGGAGCTAAAAAATCTGTGGCCGCCGTAGTAGACATCGGGCCCTCCGCCGGGTAGCTTCACTCCCGTAGCCAAGAGAGTCCATGGTCGCGGCAGACAGGAACTGTCGCGAGCGGGACGGCGGTCAGGGTAGGCCGCCGAGCACCACCGCAGGAGTTCAGCAGTACCCCCGCCTGTCACTGAGGAGAGGAGTAGGCGCCATCAGGATCGCCCGGACGACGGTCTAGCTCGTCCGGTCTCCGCAGGCCCCGGATTGGAAGGTGGTCCCCGGTCACGCATATGCGATCTCCGCAGCACCCGCCCTCTCAGGGCGCGGCGCGAACTGAGGAATCCGGCTCACCTGGCCGGTAGATGGTGTTGAAAACCCTCGGGGCCCTGGTGCCATCTGGCGCCAGGGCCCCTCCACGTGTCCCGAGAGGTGCAATGACTCCTGGAACCACCCGCAAACCGGCCGACAGCCTCGACGACGACGACTACCCCGCCTACACCATGGGCCGCGCAGCCGCCATGCTCGACACCACCCCCGCATTCCTACGGGCCCTCGGCGAAGCCCGCCTCATCACCCCACTGCGCTCGGACGGCGGCCACCGCCGCTACTCCCGCTACCAGCTCCGCATCGCCGCCCGCGTCCGCGAACTCGTCGACCAAGGCACCCCGGTCGAAGCCGCCTGCCGCATCGTCATCCTCGAAGACCAACTCACCGAAGCCCAAAAAATCAACCAACAACTACGCCAACAGCCGCCACAGTCAGCCAGCCAATGACCCCCGAGCCGTCCTGACCGACTACACCCGAAGGATCCGCCCACCCCGGACCGCGACGACGAAACCAGCCCCGCGAGTCAGCCCAGGCAACCGCGGCCCGCTGGGTCAACGACCCCTCTCGATCGGATCTGTCGCTGATCTTGTGACACTCCCCGGCGCGCCCTCGGCAGTGCCTATCGAAGGCCTGGCAAGTTCGGGGCCCGGCTCGGGTGGTCCTGCCACCCAGGCCCTGTGCCCGGGTGGCAGGACCCCTCTCTGCCAAGGTGAGTTGAGACAGACCGACGACCACAACCATGATCACAGTGACCAGCGTGACCGCCATGTCCCGTCCCGCCACCGACGGCACCACAACCGGACCATCTACGGCGGTACCGTCCGCGGCCATCCGGCACCCGCCTTGGCCAGCGCCCGCGCCGCTACCGGCTGGGATCCGTCACTCGGCGTGATAGGCGCAGGTACGCGAGCCGAAACCACCAGGCTCGCCTTGGCCGAAGGTTGCGTGGATGCTGTACGAGCCTCCCCGGGGGCACTACCTGCAAGAGAAAAGCG
>NZ_CAUVXI010000020.1:0-608 GCF_963555845.1 Protofrankia sp. Cas8
CTCGACAGCCAGACGCCGAGGTTGGTCAGGGAGCCTGCGAGGTCGGGTTCAAAGGCGGCCCGATTCGCCGCGGCCAACCGCCGGTAGATTTCGACGGCCTGTTCGGTGGCGGTCAGGGCGTCTTCCCGCCGGCCCAGTCCCGACAGCCGGACGCCGAGGTTGTCCAGGGAGGTGGCGAGGTCGGGTTCGAAGGCGGCGCGGTTGGCCGTGGCGAGCCGCCGGTAGATTTCGACGGCCTGTTCGGTCGCGGTCAGGGCCTCCTCTCGCCGGCCCAGTCCCGACAGCCGGATGCCGAGGTTGTCCAGGGAGGTGGCGAGGTCGGGTTCGAAGGCGGCGCGGTTGGCCGTGGCGAGCCGCCGACGGATTTCGACGGCCTGTTCGGTGGCGGTCAGGGCCTCCTCTCGCCGGCCCAGTTCCGACAGGTCGGCGCCGAGGTTGTCCAGGGAGGTGGCGAGGTCGGGTTCGAAGGCGGCGCGGTTGGTTGTGGCGAGCCGCCGACGGATTTCGACGGCCTGTTCGGTGGCGGTTAGGGCCTCCTCTCGCCGGCCCAGTTCCGACAGCCGGATGCCGAGGCCGGTTAGGGAAGCGGCGAGGTCGGGTTCGAACGC
>NZ_CAUVXI010000020.1:1126-2827 GCF_963555845.1 Protofrankia sp. Cas8
CCAGCGCCTCCTCCCGCCGGCCGGCATGGTCGAGTCGCCAGGCGAGCCGTTCATGCAACCGGGCGCGGTCGGCCGGGTCGTTGGTCTGAGCGAGCCGGTGGGCGTGCAGCCGGGAGGCGACCGCGGCGATGCCCACGTCCAGCTCGACATGACGATGGTCGGGGAACAGTTGTTCCACCGCGTCCAGCAGTTCAACGTCGACGTCTTCCCAGGACGCGAGGCTGACCAGCACCGGTGTGCCGCCCGCAACAGCAAGATCGGGGCGGTCACGCAGCACCGTCGCGAGCCGGGCGCTGACATGCGGCCAGCGTTTCGCGGTCTCCACCAGAACGGTCAGCGCCCGACCCAGATACACCGGCGGCTCGTCACTCCCGGCTGTCAGCAGCCGCGGCAGCGCCGTCGTCGTCCACGGGTCCGGATCGAGGTCCCCCCCGTCGCCGACGTCGGGGAGTTGCAGCGCGAGGAAATCCTCCCCCAACCGGTCCGGATACAGCGGTTCCAACAGCAACGCACGGTCCGCCGGCGGATAACACAGTGCATGATCGTCCAGAATCTGTCCGGCGGTGTCCTCGGTGACGGCCAGCCCGACCCGCAGGAGCACACCGGCCGCCAGGTCATAGGGCAGCGGCCGGGTCAGCGTCGCGGTGAACACCGCCCGCCCCATTACCCGCGGGCCGGTCACCATCGGCTGGCCGGCCTTCTCATGCAGCCGCCGCCAATGATCCCACTCCCGGCCCAGCAGATACGCCGACAACGCGCCCGGATCGGCCGGGGTGGGCCGCCCGGACCGGGCCGCGTCCACCGCGACCAACGCCGCCATGTGCACCGTCAGCACCAGCGCGAACGCCTCGTCGTCCGCCAACCCGACCGGCGGACCGACAGCGGCAAGGTCGGCCACCCCGAGCAGGTCGGCGAACCGGGCCGCCGCCGCGGTGAACAACCCGGCCCGGGTCGTTCCTCCCCCCGCGACCGGGCCGAGCCGCTGCCGGCTGACCCCGACATCCTGCCCGTCGAGCCGGTGCGCCAGCGACTGCCACCAGTCCGCCGCCGGCCGGGCCACCAGCAACACCCGTACCGGCCCGGCGGGGAGGTGCCGGTCCGCCAGCAACGCGAACACGTCCCCCACCGGCCACCGCTCGGCGTAGTCGACAACGATCAGCACCCCGCGCCCGGCGGGTAGCGAGTCCGCGCCCGCCGTCAGGCTCGGCTCCTGACGGGCCGTCCACACCGCCCACCCCGCCACTGCGGACGCGGCGGCGAACTGCGCCGCCAGCCGGGTCTTGCCCTGCCCGCCCGGACCGTGGACCAGGCGCACCGCCAGCCCGGACCCGCCGTCGCGCCACCCCGCCAGGTCCGCGAGGTCATCCTCCCGGCCGGCGAACCGCACCAGCCGGTACCGGGCGGACAGCAACCGACTCGGGGCCTCCCACACCGACGCCAGCGGCGCAGGTGCCTCGATCGGGAACGGCATCAGCTGATAGCCCGGCGGCGAGCCGTAGAAATACTGCGTCTCCGCCGCATAAAGGTCACGGCCGGCGATGTTGATCTGTTCGCCGGCTGCCATCAACGGCCGCCGACCGCCCGTCGTAACCGCACCTCAGGCATCCGGCCGGTGGCCACCCGTCCCGTAGAACACCTGCGAACCGCGCTGCACCGCGTACACGTCCCGGCCCGCCGTGTTGGTCTGCACCCACGACTGTG